>DATJVV010000236.1:0-3120 GCA_035501635.1 Solirubrobacteraceae bacterium
CTCGCGGGCGATCTCGTCCGAGTAGTCGGGCTCGGTCGAGAACTCGCGCCCGAGGAAGGGCTGGCCGTGGTCGTGGCCGAAGACGCGCGGGCCCAGCTTCTGGCTCATGCCGAAGCGCATCACCATCTGCTTGGCGGTGGCGGTGACCTTCTCGAGGTCGTTGGAGGCCCCCGTCGTGATCTCGCTGAAGATGATCTCCTCCGCGGCGCGCCCGCCGAGCGTCATCGCCATCGCGTCCTCGAGCTCCGCGCGGGTGGTCAGGAAGCGATCCTCCTGGGGCATCGAGATCGTGTAGCCGAGGGCCTGGCCGCGGGAGATCACCGAGATCTTGTGCACGGGGTCGGAGTGCTCGAGGAAGTGGCCCACCAGCGCATGGCCCATCTCGTGGTAGGCGGTGATCAAACGCTCTTTCTCGCTCATCACCCGGGTCTTCTTCTCGGGGCCGGCGATCACCCGCATGATCCCCTCCTCGAGCTCCTCCTGGCCGATCTCCCGCTTGCCCGTGCGCGCCGCCAGCAGGGCGGCCTCGTTGATCAGGTTGGAGAGATCCGCGCCGGTGAAGCCCGGGGTCTGGCCGGCGAGGGCGTCGATGTCGATCTCCTTGGCCAGCGGCTTGCCGCGGGTGTGCACCTCGAGGATCTTCGCCCGGCCCTTGCGGTCGGGCCGGTCCACGGCGATCTGGCGGTCGAAGCGCCCGGGCCGCAGCAGCGCGGGATCGAGGATGTCCGGCCGGTTGGTGGCGGCGATCATGATGATGTTGTCCTTGGCCTCGAAGCCGTCCATCTCCACCAGCAGCTGGTTCAGCGTCTGCTCGCGCTCGTCGTGCCCACCGCCAAGGCCGGCGCCGCGGTGGCGGCCCACCGCGTCGATCTCGTCCATGAAGATGATGCAGGGGCTGTTCTGCTTGGCCTGCTCGAAGAGGTCGCGCACCCGGGAGGCGCCCACGCCCACGAACATCTCCACGAAGTCAGAGCCCGAGATCGAGAAGAACGGCACCCCCGCCTCGCCCGCCACCGCCCGCGCGAGCAGGGTCTTGCCGGTGCCCGGCGGCCCGTAGAGGAGCACCCCGGTGGGAATGCGCGCGCCGAGGGCCTGGAACTTCTTCGGGTTCTCCAGGAACTCCTTGATCTCGTGCAGCTCCTCCACCGCCTCGTCCACCCCCGCCACGTCCCGGAAGGTGATCTTCGGGGAGTCCGCCGAGAGGCGCTTGGCGCGGGACTTGCCGAAGGACATCACTTTGGTGCCGCCCCCCTGCACCTGGTTCATGAGGAAGATCCAGAAGCCCAGGAAGATGATGAAGGGCAGGATGTAGGTGAGCAGGCTCAGCAGCACGCTGCTCTTTTCGGCTTCGATGTTGAACGCCACGCCCGCCTTTTCCAGCTGGGAGATCAGCTGCGGAGAGGCCTGTTCGGAGTAGCCGATTTCGTACTTTTCCTTGTTGCCCTTCTCGTCGAGCTGCACTTCGAGGGCTTTGCCCTTGTTTTTGAACTCCACCGACTTCACTTCCCCCTTGGGGATCTCTTCGGTGGTGAGCGTCTTGTAGGTGTGCGGCCGCGAGTTGCTGGTGCTCGGGCTCACCAGTTTGACGGCGAGGAACGCCAGCACCAGCACGATGAGGATGGGGAAGGCGGCGCTCTTGAAGGAACGGCTCATGGCGATATCAGCGGTCTCTGGCGCCGGTCAGCGTGGTGGTCGCCAGTGATCCAGCCTACCACGCAGGGCCCTGTTTTCGGGCTCCTGGCCAGCCCGCGGGGGCCAGTCAGCTCCGGCGCAGGGCGGCCACGAAGGGCAGGTTGCGGTGGCGCTCGTCGTAGTCCAGGCCGTAGCCCACCACGAAGGTGTCGGGGATCTCGAAGCCCACGTAGCGGGCCCGCAGGGCCACCCTGCGACGGGTGGGCTTGGTGAGCAGGGCGCACACCTCGAGCGTGCCGGGGTCCCGCGAGCCGAGGTTGCGCAGCAGATACTGGAGGGTGAGCCCGGAGTCCACGATGTCCTCCACGATCAGCACGTCCCGGCCGGCGATGGCGATGTCGAGGTCCTTGAGGATCCGCACCACCCCCGAGGAGTCGGTGGCCGAGCCGTAGGAGGCCACCGCCATGAAGTCCACCTCCACGGGGATGTCGATGAAGCGCATGAGGTCGCTGAGGAAGAACACCGCCCCCTTGAGCACCCCCACCAGCAGCAAACGCCGGCCGGCGTAGTCGCGTGTGATCTGCTCGCCCAGCTCGCGCACCCTGCGCTGCAGGTCCTCGGCGCTCACCAGCACCTCGCCTATCTCGGACTCGGGGGGGGCTTGCACGAGCACCGCGGGAGTCTATTGCCGGCGCGGCGGCAGCCTCGTCATGCGCACGCGCCCCCCCTCGATCACCGCCGCCACGTTGCCCCCCACGTGCACCTCCGCCCGGCCTCCCCGCTCGCCCAGCGCCAGGATCTCGGCCACGTGGGCGCCCGCCTGGGGCACGTAGTCGCCGGCGGCGGCCTCGGCGAGGGCGATCATCACCAGGCGGGCGAGCGCCGGGTGCATGGCACGCAGGCGATCCAGCGACACCCAACCGCCCGCGCGACCCTCCCGGAGCTCCCCGTCCACGAGCTCGCCCAGCAGCTCTGACTCCTCGCGCAGGCGCGCCGCGGTGCGCAGCACGTTCTCGGCGGCCGCCGGATGGATCTCCAGCAGCGCCGGCACGAGGCGCTCGCGCACCCGCGCGCGGGCGAAGCGCTCGTCGAGGTTGCTGGAGTCCTCCCGCCATGAGAGGCCCCGGGCACGGCAGTAGGCGGCGGTGTGCTCGCGGGTGAACGCCAGCAGCGGACGCACCACGCGGCCCTCCCGCGGAGACATGCCCAGCAGAGCGCGCCGCCCCGGCGAGGCGGCGAGGCGATAGAGGATCGTCTCGAGCTGATCGCTGGCGGTGTGGCCGGTGGCCACCGGGACCTCCGAGCCCAGGCCCTTCGCCAGCGCGATGGCGGCACCGTAGCGCGCGTCCCGCGCCCAGGCCTGCAGATTGCCGGTGTCCGGCGGCGGGCCTGGGCGCACCAGCTCGAGCTCGACCCCCAGCTGCTCGCAGAGCCCCACGCAGTGAAGCTCGTCGTCCTGAGACTCCCATCCGCGCAGGCCGTAGTTTA
>DATJVV010000237.1:0-9497 GCA_035501635.1 Solirubrobacteraceae bacterium
CCCGGTGGCCTCCAGGGCGTGGATTTTCATGTACTGCGCGAAGCACCTCGCGCTGGCCCCGTCTTCCACGGTCTTGCCCGCCACCGAGCAGGTGGGGATCGTGAGGGTCGCCGTATCCAGGCCCGCCTTCGCGGCCTCCCCCTTGATGGCGGTCGGGGTCATGTCGGGAGTGCCCACGATCTTCTGTTCCAGCAGGTTCGCGTTCACGGTGCTCCGCCCGTTGGCGCCGATCACGATCGCCGCGATGCCGAATCCCACCAGCACCACCGCCGCGAGGATCCCGCCGATCTCCATTGCCTTCCTCATCATGCCTCCATCTGTTCGCCGTGTGGGGCCGGCCCGTTTGGCCGCCTGCCCGCTTTACGGCAGTCAGTCTCCGTCACTCCGCGGTTCGGATCATCGGTGTTTGTGACCAAACCCGATCGGGATTTCCCCGCACGTGCGGGCGCGATAACCACGCAGGCGGTGGTGCTGGCGAGCGCGGCCCGGGGGGAGCTTTGAGACGAGCATCCCGCTCCCAGCCACCTCCGAGCACTGGTTTCAGACGCAGGCGCTCGGCCCCGAAGGCCGGGTGCTCGGCACCTCGCCGGCCGTGCGGGCCTGAGCGCCTAACGGCTGAAGGAACCGGATGGCCGTGTCACCCCGGGAGGGTGGCGGAGGTGGCGAGCGCTTCGCCGCCGCCGCCGAGGGCCTGCACGGCCACAAAGCGAGGGGTGGCGGAGGTGGAGATGGCGGTCTCGAAGCCGCTGGCGGGGGCGCCTGCGAGGGGGGTCAGGCTGGTGGGGGAGTCGCCGCCGAGCAGCCGCCAGGAGGACAGGGCGGTTGCGCCGTTCCAGGAGGCGTAGACCACGAGACCGCCGTGTGAGCGCGCGCGCACGGCGAGGCGGGGAGGCTCGGCGGGAGTGGCGCTCCAGGGGAGCTTCACGGCGGTGAAGGACTGGTAGCGAGCGGGCATGTGGGCGTCGAAGAGGAGCTGGCCGGAGGGGGAGTATTCCGAGAGATAGGGTTCCTGGCCCCAGCCCACGAACCAGTCGCCGTCGGGCAGCGGCTGGAAGTCGCCCTGGCTGGCGGAGCGCAGGGGCCTTGGGTGATGGAAGCTCAGAGCGAGAGTTGCCGTCATGGCATGGGTGTTCAGATCGAGGAGCACGAGGCGAGACTGTGGGTGCACCCAGGGGCTGCCGCCGTTGTCGAAGAACGAGATCGCGCCGTGGGGTGCGAGGCGGGAGTCGTGCTGGAAGGCGGTGCGGGCGCCGGGGCCGAGGCGAAAGCTCGAGCGCCTGCCGCCCACCCGCCAGATGACGCGTCCGGTGCGGCCGTCGATGTAGTAGGCGGCCCAGGTGTTGCGGGAGTCCACCAGCAAATTCGAGCCGTAGCGGGCGGCGACGTTGATGTGAAAGTAGTCCCACGGGGATCTGGCGGTGGCGGTGTGGTCCAGGGGCATGTAGGAGTCGGCCATGGCCACGTGATCGAGGGCGTGCCATTCGTAGCGCACGAGGCCGGTGTGGAGGTCCACTTCCTGCAGCACGGTGTCCGCCACGGCGCCTTCGCGGGGCCCGCCCCGAGCCGAGAGGTTGCAGCGGATGGCGTCGTAGACGCTCATCACGCCGGTGCCCCGGGGGGTGATCTGGAAGGCGTGTAGGTCGGGCTGATAGCCGTTGCCGGCGCGCACGATCCGCAGGTCCCTGTAGGAGGAGTCGGCGATCACCACGCCCGCGTCGCGGCGGCCGGCGGCAACGAGGGGATCCTGCCACCAGGTGAGCACGGGCCGGCCGTCGTATTCCTGCACCCGCAGGTCCGCGGCGCGCTCGCCGTGGGGGATGGGCTTGAACCACAGGAGCCTGCCGGAGGAATCGAGGATCATCGGCCCGTACTGGCCGGGGCCGGCGTAGGGGGCCAGGAAGATGTCCCCCGGGGCGTGAGCGCCGGTGCCGGTGCTCACCGCGACGGTCGGGGGCTTCAGTTCGGGGCGGGAGAGAAAGTGCTGCAGTTCGCCGGCCTTCGCCGGCGGCGGTGGCGGGGGCGGCGTCTCCAGGGAGCGGCTCACGGAGTCCACGTCGGCGACGGTGAAGCTGAAGTGAAGGCGTGTGAGGCGAGCGGCGCGGCGCAGGGCGGCGCTGACCGTGACGGTCTCGCCCTCGTCGAAGGCGGTGTGGGGCAGGAAGCTGGCGCCGTCGCCCTGGGAGTAGGCGGCCAGGCGGCCGGGATGGGCGCCGCTGCGCGAGCCGATCACGCGGATGTGAGCGAGCTCGGAGGCGGGCACGCCCACGAAGCTGATCTGGGCCAGATGGGAGGCGTCCAGGCTGCCCGGCTCGGGGCTCACGGTGACGGCGCCCCCGGCGAGCGAGGCGGAGACGTTCAGCGTGTGGGGCTGGCAGGGGGGCGCGGGGGAGGCCTGGGCGTGGGGGGAGATGGCGAGCACGAGGGCCACCGCCACGGCGACCAGAGGCGCAAGAACGGCCACCGACCAGCGGGCTCTCGGGGAGGCGAGCAAGGTTGTGAGGATACGACGGGCCTCGGCCAGGCGACGTGCTTGCGGAGAGCGCGCGGGGTTTCTACGGAGGGCCCATGAGGCCCTCTCCCGATGTGTCCGCGGCGGTCGGCCACTAGCGTCGCGGGTCCCTGCTCAATAGCTGAGAAGAAGGAGATGAGTCATGCCTGGATCACTCACACGCTGGGAACCGTTCGCCGAACTCGGGGAGCTGCGCTCGCGCTTCGATCGGATGTTCGACGAGCTCACCGACGGGCGCCAACGGGCGTGGACGCCGGCGATCGACGTGGTGCGCGACAACGGCAATCTCGTGGTGCGCGCCGACGTGCCGGGGATCAAGCCCGAGGAGGTCAAGATCGTGATCGAGGACGACATCCTCACGGTCTCCGGCGAGCACGAGGAGCGCAAGGAGGAGAAGGACAAGCACTTCCTGCGCCGGGAGCGCCGCTACGGGTCGTTCTCGCGCACGATGGCCCTGCCCGCGGGCGTGGATGCCAAGAAGATCAAGGCCAAGACCCACGACGGCGTCGTCGAGGTGACGATCCCGCTGCCCAAGGAGGCCGGCAAGGAGAAGGTGGAGATCAAGCCCACCGCCGCGTGAGATGCCGGCGCCCGAGACCGACCGCGACGGACCCCCGCCGGATCGGCGACGGACCCCCACCGGATCGCGACCGCGAGGGATCGGATCAGTACCTGAGCAGAGCGGCGGTCGGGCCGTGCTCGGCGAGCCCCTCGGGCTGGTGGCGTATCACCAGTACCTCGGCGGACTGGTCGAGGGCGAGCTCGATCGCGCTCTGCACGATGTCCTCGCTGGGCTCGGGAACGGCGCCGTCGGCCGGGCATGGGGTGTCGGCGAGGGCGAGCCGGCCACAGCGGGGACACTCGAAGCCGGACACGACGAGCCCGTGGGCGAGCAGGAGCGTGTGCACCCGGCGCTCGTTGAGCAGCTCGAGCACCTCCTCCACACCCGCGGCGGCGTGCCCACCGGGCGCCAGGCCCTCGTTGAGCCGCGTGAGCAGCTCGCGCTCGCGGCGGCTCTCGTCGGCCTCGACGAGGGGCATCGCACGCCGGTGAGCCTCGGCGGTGGTGGCTCGCTCGACGTCGATCTCGAAGTGGCCGGCGAGCCGTGCGACGAGCTCCTCCTGGAGCTCAGCCTCGACGCGGTGGTGCAGCTCGGCGGGACCGGCGATGAGCAGCCGGTCAAACGGCTGTCGCCGGAAGTGCTCGAGCAGAAGGGCGCAGGTTCGGCGGATGTGCTCGTCGGCTTCGTGCTCGATGCCGCGCTGGTAGCGAGACTGCGACCAGCCACCCTGGGAGTGGCGGCCGTGCACGTCGTCGCGCACATGGGCCACCTCGACGAGATGCTCGCGAGTGCCGCGCATGATGCGTCCCGCACGACGACTCGCCAGCAGCACGCACCAGCGCTCGGGGGCCACCAGCTCGATCAGCGGCTCGATCAGCGGACGCTCCCCCACCGCGACCCTCGCCTGCACGCCGCGGGGCAGGGGCACGAGCAGGTAGACGTGCGCGGGCGTGGAGCAGAAGACCGCCAGGCCGCGAGCGCCCTGCAGGGCGAGCTCCTCGTCCTCGGCAAACAGCTCGCGCACCCGCTCGATGTCCTCGCGCAGCGCCAGGCGGTTCTCACGGGAAACGCCCCCGTTCTCCTCGTCGTGGTGCCGTTGCTCGACATCCGCCAGCAGCGCGTCGGCCTGCATGTGGCGCTCGCGCAGATTGGGGAACTCGGATGGATCGAAGTTCAGATAGAGGCTGAGCACGCTGTGCCCGTCGGCGTGAGACTCCCGCAGGCGGCGCAGGGCCTCGCCGATGGAGCGGGCGCGGTGCAGGTGGGGCGCTGTGAAGGGCATCCGCCCGCCATCCTCTGTCCCACGCTTGGTGCGCGCATCCGCACGAGCAACGGTGTTTGCCGGGGCAGACTACGTACTCGCATCCGCCCGACGGCCCGATGTGACCGCGATCCCGAAGCCATACGGTCTCGGTCTGAGCTTCGATTTGCGCATCGAGACCGTCACCAGGACCCGTCACCTTCACAAAGACCGGCACGTTCACGAGCCCACCATCAGGATGGCCATGACCGACAACCTCGAACCCACGATGCCAGCTCGTGGTGAAGGGCCACCGCAACCGGACGAACGCCGGACGGGCGCGGTCACCTCGCCCGAGGATCCGCCGGTGTTCATGTCACGGCAGGAGCGCTTTCGCGATCGACGGGATGCGGGGCTGAGATTGGCCGCGTCGTTGGAGCGGTTTCGCGAGGAGCGGCCGGTGGTGATCGGAATCCCGCGGGGCGGCGTGCCGGTGGCGGCGCAGGTGGCGCGGGCGCTCGGCGCGCCGCTGGATGTGGCGGTGGTGCGCAAGATCGGCGCGCCGCAGAATCCCGAGTTCGCGATCGGCGCGCTCGCGGAGGGAGGCGTGCACGTGCTCAACGATGAGGTGGTGCGAGCGCTGGGTCTCTCCGGGGAGCGGTTGCGGGAGCTGATCGCGCGGGCCGAGGCCGAGCTCGCCGAGCGACGCCTTCGCTATCGCGGCGCACGCGAGGCCACCCCACTCGGGGGGCGCACCGCGATCCTCGTGGACGACGGTCTCGCCACCGGCCAGTCCGCGCGGGCTGCCGTGGCGTCGTTGCGCGCGCGTGGGGCGGGCCGGGTGATCCTCGCCGTGCCCGTGGCGGCGCCTGAGTCCGCGGATGAGCTTCGCCGCCAGGCGGATGAGGTGGTGTGCGTTGAGGAGCCCGCGGAGCTCTGGGCGATCGGGTACTGGTATGAGGACTTCCGGCCAACGAGCGACGAGGAGGTGGCGGCGCTGCTGGCCAGGTACGGCGAGGTTCCCTCTGGGCCAGATACGGCCGGCCGCTCCCGCTCGCCAGATGGCGAGCCGCTCCCCGAGAGCTCCGAGGTCACCATCCCGCTGGCCCCGGGACTGGCGCTGAGCGGGGACCTCGCGGTTCCCGCGCGGGCGAGGGGCATCGTGGTCTTCGCCCACGGCAGCGGCTCCAGCCGTCTCAGCCCGCGCAACCGCTCGGTGGCGCAGGCCCTGAACGAGGCGGGTTTCGCGACGCTGCTCTTCGACCTGCTCACCCCCACCGAGGAGCTGGACCGGAACAACGTGTTCGACATCTCACTGCTCGCCGAGCGTCTGGTGGCGGCGAGCGCCTGGCTGGCCGAGCGCGAGGAGGTAGCCGGCCTGCCCCTGGGCTACTTCGGCGCGAGCACGGGAGCGGCGGCGGCGCTGACGGCGGCCGGCGAGCTGGGCGAGCTGGTGGGCGCCGTGGTCTCGCGCGGCGGCCGGCCCGACCTCGCCGAGAACCTGAGCGCCGTCACGGCGCCCACGCTGCTGATCGTGGGCGGCTCCGATCGGCAGGTGCTGGAGCTCAATCGCGAGGCCCAGCGTCAGCTGCGCTGCGTGTGCGAGCTCGCGGTGGTGCCCGGCGCCAGCCACCTCTTCGAAGAGCCCGGCGCGCTGGAGCGGGTGGGCAGCCTGGCGATCGAGTGGCTGGACGGCCACCTCGCGCCCATAGAAAAACCCCGCCGGAGCGGGGCTTTTCCTTAGCGGGTCGGTAAGCCGGATCCTGTCGTTGGGCAGTCATCCATCTGAGCGGTCCACCTGGACCTCGGCGGGCAACCTGATAACGGTCCGTCTTGACCTTGCACCGGGTGGGGTTTACCCAGCCGCCGCGTCACCGCGACGCTGGTGCGCTCTTACCGCACCATTTCACCCTTGCCCGTTCGCCGTTCACGTGGGACGGCGGACGTCGGCGGTATGTTTCTGTGGCACTTTCCCTCGGGTTTCCCCGGGTCGATCACTCGACCACCTCGCCCTGCGGTGTCCGGACTTTCCTCGAGCGCCTCGCGGCGCCCGCGACTGCCTGACCTGCACCCTCCACGGTAGCGGGTGAGGGCGCGAGGAACGGAGCGGTCACATGCTTCGCAGCAGCCCCACCACCCGGCCCACCACCTGCACTTCTTTGCTCCTGATCGGCTCCATGGCCTCGTTCTCGGGCTGCAGGCGGATGTGGTCGTGTTCGCGGTAGAAGCGCTTGACGGTGGCCTCCTCCCCGAGCAGCGCCACCACGATGTCCCCGTCCCGGGCGGTCTGCTGGGAGCGCACCACCACGTGATCGCCCTCCAGGATGCCGGCGTTCTTCATCGATTCGCCGCGCACCCGCAGCAGGTATTCGCCATCTCCCCCACCCGCCTGCTCGGGCACGGACACGTACTCGTCGACGTTCTCCTCCGCCAGGATGGGCTCCCCGGCGGCCACCGAGCCCACCAGGGGCAGGCTGTCGGAGGGACGCACGATCGCGCGCACGCCGCCCATGGCGCCGCCCACGGCCCGATCGAGCAGCTCGATGGCCCGCGGCTTGCTCGGATCGCGGCGCAGCAGGCCGATCTTCTCGAGGTTCGCGAGATGGGCGTGGACGGTGGAGGAGGAGGCGAGACCCACCGCCTTGCCGATGTCCCGCACGGTGGGCGGGTATCCGTGCTTGGCGGAGTGCTTGCGGATGAAGTCGAAGATCTCCTGCTGACGCTTGGTCAGATCCATGGCTGCTGTGCTCCCTGCTCGAGTGGACTGGGGCCTACGACGAACATGTGTTCGCCAGCCTAGCGTGCGCGGCGGACCGATACAAGGGTTGTCCGGGCAGAACCGCCTCTCGCGCCGCCGCGTGGGTCGCGTGCAGCCGGAGTCCGGGCCACGGCTATACTCGCCCACTCTGCGCTCGTGGCGGAATTGGTAGACGCGCAAGGTTGAGGGCCTTGTGGGCTTCACGGCCCGTGGTGGTTCGAGTCCACTCGAGCGCATTGGAAAGCCCTGGGAATGCGCCATTTTGGGGATTTTGTGGCGCGTTTGTGATCGCGTATGCCTGGCTCGTGGCACATGCGAACAATTTTCTGAACATCATTTTGAGCGCCCTGCCAGGAGGGCGTACCTGTTCGCGGTGGGCCAGCGGTTTCCCAGTGGCGCACCACGATCGCTGGTTAGACTGCTCGATGTGGCCCGAGCACGCACACACGAGATCGGCCCCCGCGCGAGGCCCTTCGCGGTGCCCAAGAACTTGAGCGACCCATCATTGGCTAAGGCCAGGGGCCAGGTTGAGCTTCCGCTGCACATTCGCTGGAGCGATCCGCCGATGACTTACGATCTGGACGATCCCGCTGACCGCGCCCGCGTCTACGAGCAGGTCCTGAGGGAGGGCACCGAGGACGACGTGCGCTTCTACGTCGACCCCGAGCAGCTCGCTGACATCTTCGACGAGCTCGTTCTACCGGTGCCTGTGCGGGAGGCCTGGGCCGACTGGCTCGACAGCCACCGCCGCAGCTGACGTGCTCAGTCCGCCGCAGCAGCGGATCGCGGAGATCATCGCCGGATTGGACGAGGCCAAGGACTTCGCCCTCGCCGGCGGTGGCGCGATGATCCTACGCGGTGACATTAAGCGCCAGACCCGCGATCTCGACTTCTTCGAGCTTTCGGCCGTCGACCGTGCGTGCGCTATGAACAGTCAGGCGGCGATCTCGACTTGCGGCGGCGGAAGCATCCGGAGGAAGTCGGCCGGTAGCTGGTGGCTGGCCTCCCAGAACTCCAGCCCCACGATCTCCTCGGTGCTCGGATCGAGTTCCCGTAGGCCCGCGTCGGTCTCCTCGGCCACGACCGTGCTCGGGTCATAGTTCTCGAAGCGAACCCACGCGATGTCCGCCTCGGCGTCGTAGTGGCCGTCGATCCGCATGACCACAGGCTAGCGCCGCCGCCACACCGGGCGGTCCCGCTCGCGGTGCTGGCGTTCACGGATTGTGGCTGACGGTTCTTCGGATGCGTTCGGGGCTTCAGTCGAGATCGAACGCGGCGCGGATCGCCGCGCTCAGCACATGCTCCTGGTGGTCGAGGAGCACGCCGATCTGTCCACCGATGGCCCGCTTGGGAACGGTCGTGATGTTGTCGCAGCTCACAACTGACGGCTCATCGAGCCCGTTGGCGGCCCCCACCGGCACCTCCGACGAGAGCCCGCGAATCGTCGTAGTGATCGGTGCGACCGTGAGCGCCGACAGATGAGGGCGGACCAGTTCACGAGTGAGTATCAGAACCGGTCGCGCCTTGTCCAACGAGGCAACGTGGATCGGCCTCAACAGTCGATCTCGCGTTCGAGGCCGGCGGCATACTCGGCAAGGCCAGCGAGATCGGGGTCGGGGGAGCACCGGCGAGAATTGCGGCATCCGCTCCGCGACAGCGCGTCGCCGATCGTGCGTGCAATATCAGCGCGAGAGCCATTCCTGGCGATTGCAATCGTGCCAACTGACGCGAAACCTTAACATCGAGGGTTTGGAGAACCTCGTTTTTTGGCTGGCTACCGGAACGCCTATGTGGGCGCGAGCGGGTTGAGGTCGTGAGCGCGGGCGGCAGCGTGCAGGTCCCCGTCATAGACGAAGACGGCGCCAAGGTCCTCGCGGATCGTCACGGCGGTGGCGAGATGGATGGCGTCCATCGCGCGCAGCGGCGGAGCGTGCTCGCCGACGGCAAGCTCGATGACGTGCTGGGTGAGGGGTATGAGCGTGATGCGCTCGAGCGCCGCGTTGGCGCGATCGAGCACGTCCCTGCCGCCGAGGCGCCTGGCGGTGCAAATCGCCTCCACGCGGATCAGCTCACTGGCGACACGTACCGGCCACTGCGCGAGGGCTGCACGGAACGCCGCCGTCTCCGGCTCGGCCTTGAACAGCTTGACCAGCGCCGAGGCATCGAGGTAGGCGGCCTTCACTCGCCGCGAACCCACTGCAGAGCCCGCGTCGCGGGCGCCGGATCCGTCGCGTGTCGCTCGCTCTCCGGCGGGTCGAGGTCGAGCAGGTCTCCCCTGCCAGGCCTCGCTCCATAACGCTCGGCGAGCTCGGCCTGCATCCGAGAGGACTCGTCGGCGTTGGCGAGCACGGCCTGCGCACCACGCAGCGTGAGAGCCCGGATCTGAGCCGCGGCGGAGCGCGTCTCCCTCGGGTCCAGCAGCGGCTCG
>DATJVV010000238.1:0-4393 GCA_035501635.1 Solirubrobacteraceae bacterium
GTCGCTGATCTCGCGCTGGCGCAAACGGCGCAAAGTGCGGCGCGAACAGGCCCGCTCCCGCCGGTCCGGCGCCTAGCATTCGGCCCGTCGTGAGCAACGCCTGCTGCGCCCATCTGCACGTCCACTCCGAGTACTCGCTGCTCGACGGCGCGTGCAAGATCGACGCCCTCGCCGAGCGGGCGGCGGCCTTCGAGCAGCCCGCCCTGGCGTTGACCGACCACGGCGTCATGAACGGCGCCGTGGACCTCTACAAGGCCTGCAAGAAGCACTCCGTGAAGCCGATCGTGGGCTGCGAGATCTACTTCGTGGACGACCATGCAACGGCCTCGCAGGCACGGACCGAGCGCAACCACCTCACCCTGATCGCGTCCTCCGACGAGGGCTACCGCAATCTCGTGAAGCTCTCCTCGGCAGGCTTCCTCGAGGGGCTCCAGCGGGGCAAGCCGACCGTCGACCTGGGCCAGCTCGAGCGCCACCACGAGGGCGTGATCGCGCTCACGGGATGCCTCGCCTCGCGCTTCTGCCAGCGCCTGCTCGAGGACCGCGTGGACGACGCCCGCGAGCACGCCCGCCAGCTGATCGGGGTCTTCGGCCAGGAGAACGTCTACTTCGAGGTGCAGAAGAACGGGCTGACCGCCCAGGAGAAGTGCAACGAGGGGATCGTGAAGATCGCCCGCGAGCTCGGCGGGAGCCTCGTCGGAACCGGCGACGTGCACTACCTGCGCCGTGAGGACTACGACCACCACACGGCGCTGCTGTGCGTGCAGACCAAGAGCACCATCCAGGCGCCGAAGCTGCGCTTCGAGACCAACGAGTTCTACCTGCGCGACACCGCCGAGATGGTGGCGGCCTTCGCCGAGTGGCCGGAGGCGATCGCCAGCACGATCGAGATCGCCGAGCGCTGCTCGGTGGAGCTCGAGCTCGGCAAGCAGCTGATCCCGAGCTATCCCACCCCCGAGGGGCAGAGCGAGCGGGAATTCCTGCGCGCTCGCGTGCGCGAGGGGCTCGCCGTGCGCTACGGCGACCCGCCGCCGGCGGAGGCGGTGGCGCGCATGGAGATGGAGCTCGACGTGATCGACCGGATGGGCTTCAACGCCTACTTCCTGATCGTGTGGGACTTCGTGAGGTTCGCCAAGGAGAACGGCATCGCGGTGGGGCCCGGCCGCGGCTCGGCGGCGGGGTCGATCGTCTCCTACTGCCTTGCCATCACCGACGTGGACCCGCTGCGCTACGACCTGCTGTTCGAGCGTTTCCTGAATCCCGAGCGGGTGTCGATGCCGGACATCGACATCGACTTCTCGGTGCGGGGCCGCGAGCGGGTGATGCGCTACGTGACCGACAAGTACGGCCGCGAGTCGGTGGCCCAGATCGTGACCTTCGGCAAGATGTTTCCACGCGCCGCCACCAGGGACGCGGCACGCGTGCTGGGCTTCGACTACGGGGCCGGAGATCGCCTCGCCAAGCTGATACCCGACCCGATCATGGGCCGGGCGCCCTCCTTCGAGGAATGCCTGAAGCCCGGAGAACCGCTGCGCAAGGCCTACGACGAGGAGCCCGACGCCAAGCGCATCGTGGACGTCGCCCAGGGCCTGGAGGGGATCGTGCGCAACTCCTCGATCCACGCCGCCGCGGTGGTGATCGCCGACCGTCCCCTCACCGACATCGTGCCGCTGCAGCTCGCGGACGCCGGCGCGGACGCCGACGGCCAGCGGGCCTTTCGCACGGTGACCCAGTTCTCGATGAAGCCGATCGAGGACATCGGGCTGCTCAAGATGGACTTCCTGGGCCTGCGCAACCTCGACGTGATCGAGGACGCGCTGGACATCATCGAGCGCTCCAACGGAGCGCGCCCGGACATGACCGACCTGCCACTCGACGACCACGCCACCTACGAGATGCTCGCGCGGGGAGACTCCACGGGAGTGTTCCAGTTCGAGTCCGAGGGCATGCGGGAGGCGCTCAAGAAGGTCAGGCCCGACGAGTTCAACGATCTTGTGGCCCTCAACGCGCTCTACCGGCCGGGAGCGATGGATCAGATCCCGGTCTACGCCAAGGGCAAGCACAACCCGCGGGCGATCTCCTATCCGGACGAGCGCCTGCGGCCGATCCTGCAGTCCTCCAAGGGGGTGATCCTCTACCAGGAGCAGGCGATGCAGATCGCAAAGGAGCTGGCGGGCTTCTCGGGCGCCAAGGCGGACGACCTGCGCAAGGCGATCGGCAAGAAGAACCGCGCGGCGATGGCCGCGCTGAAGCCCGAGTTCGTGGAGGGGTGCAGGGCGTCGGGCACCAGCGGCGAGGTGATCGAGTTCCTCTGGCAGACCAACGAACGCTCCGCCGACTACTCCTTCAACAAGAGCCACGCCGCCTGCTACGCGCTGATCTCCTATCGCACCGCGTGGCTGAAGGCCAACCACACCGCGGAGTACATGGCGGCGCTGATCTCCTCGGTGATGTCCACCAAGGACAAGGTTCCCTTCTTCGTGGCTCGCTGCGAGGAGATGGGCATCGAGATCCTGCCGCCCGACGTGAACCTCTCCGATCACGAGTTCACCGTGGACTCCTCGGCCTCAGCCTCGGGCGGGCTGGGCACGATCCGTTTCGGCCTGGACGCCGTCAAGGGCGTGGGCCACCAGGCGGTGGAGGCGATCAAGCGGGCGCGGGAGGAGGGAGGCGCGTTCGAGTCGCTGTGGGACTTCTGCGGGCGGGTGGACTCCCGGGCGGTCAACAAGAAGGCGATCGAGGCGCTGATCAAGTGTGGCGCGCTGGGCTCCACAGGGGCGAGCCGCAAGGGCATGCTCGCGATGCTCGAGCAGGCCCAGGCCGCCGGGCAGAAGGCCCAGCAGGACGCCCAGATCGGTCAGGGCTCGATCTTCGACCTGGCTCCCGAGTCTCAGCGGGAAGACCGCGGCGGGCCAGGGGGCGCACCGGCGAATGCGTTCGCGCGTCCCGTTCACCCGGCGATCCCCGCGGAGGAGTTCGAGCAGGGGGAGCTGCTGGCGATCGAGAAGGAGGCGATCGGTCTGTTCGTCTCCGCCCACCCGCTCAAGCCGCTGCGAGACGCCCTGCGCGCCGCCACCGACTGCCCGCTGCAGGCGGTGGCCCAGCGGCGTGACAAGGACACGGTGACAGTTGGTGGGATCGTGGTGGAAGCCAAGCGCATCCGCACCCGGTCGGGCGAGCCGATGATGTTCCTCACGCTCGACGATCTCGAGGGAGCGCTGGAAGTGCTGGTGTTCGGCAGAGCCCTGGCCGAGCGCGAGGCGGCGCTCGCGGTCGACAGGGTGGTGCTGGTGAAGGGCCGGGTGGACCACAAGGAAGCCGGCAAGACCTGCCTGATCGCTCAGTCGGTGGAGATCTTCGATCCCAGTGAGGAGGAGATCGCGCGCGCCGGCGCCCGGGCCGCGGCGATGGCGGAGCGGGCCGCGCGAGCGGCGCGCGCCAAGGCGCTCAACTTCAGCGTGGACGTCGCGAGCCTGCCCCACGGCGCGATCGAGGATCTGGCGCGCATCGCCGAGGAACACCCCGGCGAGGCGGCGGTGCAGCTGGACATCCTCTGCGGCGGCGGCGCCCGCCGGCGACGGCTGCGCCTGGGGGAGCAGTTCCGGGTGAGGGACACCCCCGAAGTGCGCGCCGAGCTCGCTCAGGCCCTCCTGGGCGGCGTCTCCGGCGCGCAGGGCGGCGAGGCCCTCACGGCCGCGGCGGCCGCCGGCTAGTGCCGGCGGCCTTTCGTTTGCGCTGAGCCAGGCCCCGCTCGCGCAGCGCCATCGCCCGCTGAACTTCGCCCTGTCCGGGGCCGGCGCGCTTCTCGCCGGGGGTCTCCAGCACGCACGGCAGTCGCTGCAGGCCCGGGGTGGAGAGGAACGCCGCGCAGCCCCCCTCGCCGAGCTCGCCCTCGCCGACGTTGGCGTGACGGTCGCGGTTGGAGCCCAGCGGAGTCTGGGAGTCGTTGAGATGCAGCGAGCGCACCCGGCCGGCGCCGAGCAGGCGGCGGCAGCGGCGCATCACCGCGTCCATGTCCGCGGGGGTGCGGATGTCATAGCCCGAGGCGAAGAGGTGGCAGGAGTCCAGGCACACACCCAGACGGGCCCGCTCGGCCCCGCCGCCGCCGCCGCCTCCCGCGGCGTCCAGGAGCTGGGCGAGCTCCTCGAAGGAGCGCCCCAGGGTGCCGCCCGCACCGGCGGTGTTCTCGAGGTGAAGCTCGCAGTGATCGCTCTCGGCGAGGGCCTCGGCGATGGTCTCGCCCGCCCGCGCGATCGCCGAGGGCACATCGCCGGTCTTGGCCGAGCCGGGATGCAGGACCACGCCCGCGGCGCCGATCGCCGCGCCGGCGCGCAGGGAATGGGTGAGGGAGGCCAGCGATTTGGCGCGGATGTCGGGATCCTCGCTGGCGCAG
>DATJVV010000239.1:0-5965 GCA_035501635.1 Solirubrobacteraceae bacterium
CCGGCTTCGATGAGGTCGCCGAGTTCCTTGGCGTCATCGCGCTTGATGCCCTTTTTGAAGTGGCCGCCGAGACCGCCGATCACTCCTCCCACGAGCGCCGCGGGCACGACGGCCGGCGCGGCCACGGCCCCGACCAGCGCACCGACGGCGATGCCGCCCCACGCGCCGTGCTGGGTGGGCTTCTCGTGCTTCTCGAGGTGGACCTTGCCGTCGGCGTCCTTCGTGACCAGGGCCACGTCGTAGGTGCCCACGAGCTTCGCGGCGTGCAGTTCAAGCAGCGCGTCGTAGTCCGCCTCGGCGCCGGCGGGATCGCCGTAGGTAGCGGCGTATATGAAGACTGGCCTGTCGCTCATCTGGACTCCAGTGGTTGGGTTACGGTCCGAGTCCTATGACTCTCCCCCGCAACGTACTCGGGGCCTTCCCGCCGCACATCGGCCAAAGTGGCTGATGTACGGGGCCGCCGCATCCCGCGAGACGGGCCCGGCGACGCCAAGCCTCCGGTGTTACGCGCCGCGCGGGCGCAGGCGGAGCTCGCGCACGACGAGCATGAAGAGCGCGACACGCCGAAGTGGAGCGCAACGGCCCCCAGCAGATCCTGGCAGGCGATCGCAGAACATCCGCCGGGGCGCCCCGTGGCGAGAGCGCGCCGGAATGTTGATGCATCAAGATGGGGGCGTGGCAGGAACGGAGCGGCGGAGTGTGCTCGCCGATGGCAAGTTCCGTTACCCGCGAGTCAAACGATGCGCAGGCGCGCTCTCGTTCCCGCCGCATCGAGCAGCCTCGCGATATCTCCAGGGTCGCTGGTCACGACCGTGTCACCGCCCCCGACGAGCAGCACCAGCGCCGCGTCCACCACATCGCTCGCGCCCGCCTGGGCGAGCAGGCTGCCGCAGCGGCGAGCGGTGGTCGAACCCAGCGAATGCTCCACGAAGCCCCGAAGCGCTCGCGCCAGTTTCGCCTGGCGCGCCGGTTCACGCCAAACCTGCGCCACACAGGCCGCTGAGGTTCTCACCTCGACTCCCGCCTCCGCGGCGACCGCCCCTCCGTACCCGGCCGGGCTCACGCAACTCGGTGAGGCCACGGAGCCGGTGCTCGTGCGGGGTGCAGGTCGGCGAGGATGTCCTGCACGAGCTGTTCGAGGGCGGCGGGTGCCTCGGCGGCGGTGGCGCGCGGGTTGGTCTTGACGCCGGCGAAGGCGAGTTCGGGGCGGGTGCGTTCGAGCAGTTGGCGGGCCGCACCGGCCGCAAACGAAGCGGGCGTGCCGTAAATGGTGCAGAATCCCAGGGCAATTATGCCGCGCACGAGAAGGAGGTCGATGTGTCGCCCGCAGACCTGACCGCCCTGCCTGCGCCCGCGTTCGCCGGCGGAACACGAGCAATGACCACGACACCCGTGGTTGGATCTCCCGCACGGGAGTACGCAGACATGTTTGTTCCGGGGCAGGAGCAACTCGACGACGGGGAGCTGCGCGTGACCATCCTCGGTAGCGGCAACCCCTGGGTCACGCGCGCACAGGCATCGGCCAGCATCCTCATCGAGGTCGGCAATCCCGAGCGCGACCTGCTGGTCCTCGATCTCGGAAGCGGCTCGCTGGCGAACTTCGCGAGCCTGAAACTGCCGGTCAACGCGCTCGACAAGGTGTTCTTCACCCACCTCCATGCCGATCATGTGCCCGACCTCATCACGCTGTTCGGGAGCTACCGGAAGTCGGGGCGCGTGGACCGCGGAGTTCGTGTATGGGGCCCAACCGGCTCGGAGCCGCGCCTGGGCACCGCGCACTTCGTGGACGCGGTCCGGGAGGCCTGCAACTGGGACTCCGAATCGACCAGGTCGATCCATGCCGAGGAGAGCTTCGAGCTCTCGGTGAGCGAGTTCGAGTTCTCTGAGACGCAGGTCGTGTACGAGGCGAACGGCGTCACGATCACGTCCTTTCCGGTGGTACACGCGCTCTCTGGCGCGGTTGGCTACCGGATCGAGTTCGCTGGCCTGACCTTCGTGCACTCGGGTGATACTCGCCCCGGCTGGCCGCTGGTGCGCGCCTGCGAAGGACGTTCTATCGACCTGCTCATCCACGAGTGCTTCCCGCCGGCAGAGGTGATCGCGGCGGAGATGAACATGCCGATCGAGCGCGCGACCGTGATTCTCAACGCTGCGCACACCTCGCCGCGTGGGGCGGGCAAGGTCTTCGAGCTCGTCAAGCCGCAAATGGCCGGGCTCTGGCACACGCAGTTCGGTCCCGCGACCACGCCGCTGATCTTCGAGGACCTGCGCAAGGTGTACGACGGCCCCGTTGTTCAGACGCAGGATCTGACGGTCTTCAACGTCACGAAGCAGGCGGTTGTAGCCAGGCAGGCGCAGGTGGAGCCCCAGCCGCAACCTATTCCCGGTGAGCCAAGCGTCGAGCCAACGCCCCGTCCCCCGGCAGAGCCCGACTGGTGGGCGCAGGCCCTCATCCCCCTCGACGACGTGCTCGCGCTGCCCTGAGGTCCGAGTTCGATCCGCGGCGGCCGCGCGACTGGCCACGACGCCGTCCATGCACGCTCGCAGCGGTGGACTGTGCTCGCCCACGGCGAGCTCGATGATTCGCGGGGTGAGGGGTATGAGCTTGATGCGCTCGCGCGCCGCGTTGGCGCGCTCGAGCACGTCCTCGCCACTATGCTGGGCTGATGCTCCGCAGGTGGGGAACCAGGCTCGCCCTCTCGCTGGTGGGCATCGCGGCGGGCCTGTTGCTGTGCTCGGCGCTGCTCGCCAGCTTCTCGGTGAGCGCCGCGGCGCTGGTGGAGGCCACGCTGCTGTTCTGGGTGGTGCACATCGTGGTGCAGTTCATGGCCCTCAAAGTGCTGGTGCGCCAGCCCTCGGTGGCGCTCGCGGGCCTGCTCGCGCTGGCCTCCACGATCGTGGCCCTGCTGATCGTCAACGCCATCGTGAGCGGCATGCACATCGGCGGGCCGGGCACCTACATCCCGGCCACGGTGATCATCTGGGCCTGCACCGCGCTCGCGGACACGATCGCCACCCGGCGCATCCGCGAGGACCGCCTCGAACGTGACCTCGAGCGCCGCGGCCGCTGAGCAGGCGCGGAGCCCGCCAGGAGATGCGCCAGGGACCTCTCGCGGGCCGCTACCCGGCGGTGGCCACGATGGTGATGTTCGCCCTCATCCCCTACCTGGCCCTGTCCGCGGCCCTGGAGCCGCTGACGCCGATCATCGCCAGGGACCTGCACACGAGCCTTCAGACCATGAGCCTGGGCTCGGGCCTGGCGAACGCCGCCTACGCGCTGGGCACGGTGCTGGCGGTGCAGTTCGCCCAGCACCTGCCCCAACGGCGCATGCTGGTGGCCTACGCGGCGGTGCTCCTGCTCGGCTCGCTGCTCACCGCCAGCGCCCAGACCGTCGAGGTGTACATCGCCGGCCACGTGCTCCAGGGGCTCTGCACGAGCCTTCTGCTCATCGCCGCCGTGCCCCCCCTGGCGATCGGCTATCCCGCGGACAAGCTGCGAAACACGGCGATGATCATGAACATGTGCATCTTCGGCGCCGTCGCCCTGGGGCCCACCCTCGGCGGCCTGCAGGCCAACTCCGGGGGCTGGCGGCCGCTGTTCTGGATCGTGGCCGCCATCTCCCTGGCCGCCCTGGCGCTCTCGCTGCTCACCTTCGACGACGCGCCCCCCGCCGACCCCGACTCCCCGCGCGATTTGCCCGCCATCGCCCTCGCCGCGGTCGGCTGCCTGGCGGCCTTCTTCGGCGCCTCCCAGCTGCTCACCCAGCCCTTCGTGGGCCCCTCCACCCTGCTGCCCCTGGTGGGGGGCCTGGCCACGATCGTGGCGCTGATCGTCTACCAGTACCGCGCCACCCAGCCCCTGCTCACGATCCGCACGATGCTCAACAGCACCATTCCCGTGGCGGGCGTCACGGTGGCCCTGTTCGCGGCCGCCGCCTCCGTGTCGGCCACCGCCCTCACCGCGGCGGTGCTCCTGCGGAGATACGACGCCCTTCACGTGGGCCTGCTCTACCTGCCCGAGGTGGCCGGTGCGGTGATCACCGCGATCATGCTGGGCGTGGTGTTCAACAGACGCTCCATCCACTACCTGCCCCTGGCGGGCATGATCTTCCTAGCCGCTGGCATCGCCGTGTTCCGCGTGCAGGTGCCACCCAGCGAAACCCTCACCCTGATCGGCTCCGGCCTCACCGGCATCGGCCTCGGCGCCACCGTGGCGCCCGCCCTGTTCGTGGCCGGCTTCTCGCTGGCCTCCGCGAACCTCCAGCGGGTGTTCGCCATCGTGGAGCTCATGCGCGCCGTGGCCGCCTTCATGGTGGCCCCCATCTTCGCCCACCTCGCCCTCACCGTGGGCGGCAGCCTGGACGCGGGCACCGCCATCGCCCTCTCCATCAGCCTCGCCCTCGCCCTCGCCGGCGCGGCGCTCGGCGTGGCCATCTACACCCTCGGCGGCGCCCGCCCGCAGACGCCCGACGTGGAGCGCTTCCTCGAAGGCGACGACCCAGCCTGGTACTCACCGCCCCTGCTCGCGAGGCTCCGCCGTCTGGGAACCCCCAGCGCCCAGGCCGACCGCCCGGGGCAGCCCGCCGTGGAGAGGCCACAGCCCGCCGTGGACACGGGACAGCCCGCCGTGGAGAGCTCGGACTGACATGGCACCCGTCTCCGACATGGGACCCGTGCTCTTCGCCTACGACGGCTCGGACCTCGCCAAGCTCGCCATCGAGGAGGCCGCCCGCCAGCTCGCGCCGGGACGACAGGCGCTGGTGGTGTGCGTGTGGCAGCCCGCCGACGTGGGCTTCGTGCCCGTGGACGAGCAGCGCTTCGACGCCGCCCAGGCCAGCGAGGTGCGCGCCGCCGCCGAGCGCACCGCCGCCCGGGGCGCCTCCCTGGCCGCGGCCGCGGGCTTCGCCGCCCAGAGCATCGCCGTGCAGGCGGCCCCCACCTGGAGGGGCATCGTGCAGGCAGCCGACGAGCGCGACGCCAGCCTCATCGTGCTCGGCTCCCACGGCCGCGCGGGCATCGCCGGCCACATCTTCGCCAGCGTCGCCAAGGCCGTCGCCGGCCACTGCGCCCGCTCGGTGCTCATCGTCCACCGCCCCGCTTGAGCCACCGCCGCGACGGGCATCCCCGGGCTCTGCATTATCCTTGTGCCCCCTCCACGTGCCCGCTCGGACTTCGACACTCCGGAACGATGCCCATGAGCGGACGCCCCGACGGAAAGGGGCGACCATCTAGCCATGCCCCGGCCGGCCGAATCCAACCGCCGCTACATCCCCGGCCTGGACGGCCTGCGGGCCCTGGCGGTGCTCTGCGTGATCGCCTACCACCTGCGCTTCTCCTGGGCGCAGGGGGGCATGCTGGGGGTGGCCGTGTTCTTCACCCTCTCGGGCTATCTCATCACCGATCTGCTCCTCGGCCACTGGGTGGGCGCCGGCGACCTCGGCCTGGGCCGCTTCTGGCTGCGCCGCGCCCGCCGCCTGCTGCCCGCCCTGTTCGCCATGCTCGCCCTCGTCACCCTCTGGGTGTCCCTGCTGGACGCCGCCCAGCTCGCCGAAGTGCGCCGCCAGGTGATCTCCGCGGCCCTCTACCTCGCCAACTGGTCCACCATCGCCCAGCACGCCTCCTACTTCGCCCGCTTCGCCACCCCCCTGCCCCTGGACCACCTCTGGTCGCTGGCCATCGAGGAGCAGTTCTACCTGATCTGGCCCTGGCTGCTTTTGCTGGGCATCTGGCTGGTGCGAAGCCGCCTGGGCCTCATCCTGCTCACCCTCCTGCTCGCCGCCGCCTCCGCCCTGGCGATGGCCCTGCTCTACCACCCCGGCTATGACCCCACCCGCGTCTATGAGGGCACCGACACCCGCGCCTTCGGCCTGCTCCTGGGCGCCGCCCTGGCGATGGCCTGGCCCAGCGCCTCCATCCCCTCCGCCGCCTCCCGCCCTGGCCTGCGCAACCTGCTGGACCTGCTCGG
>DATJVV010000240.1:0-7394 GCA_035501635.1 Solirubrobacteraceae bacterium
CCACCGCGCCGTAGAGGTCGCGATCGCCGGTCAGCAGCAGCGCCCGGCCGCCGGCCGCGGACTCGGCGCGCGCGAAGGAGAACATCGCGTCGTCGGCCTCCAGCTCGCCGGCGTCGCACACGCTCCAGCCGAGGCTCTGGAGCAGCGCAGGCGCCAGGCGCCACTGGTCGGCCAGCTCGGGGGGCATGGGATCGCGGTGGGCGTGGTAGAGGGGGTAGAGCTTCACACGGTAGGCGGCCTGCTCGGAGCCGAAGCACGCCACCACCGCCCGGGCGGGCCGCGCGGCGAGCACGGCGAGGAAGGCGTTGACGGTGCCGAGCAGCGCGTTCACCGGCTCGCCGTCCCTGCCGGCGATCGATTTCGGCAGGGCGAAGAACGCCCGGTAGAGCAGCCAGGGCACGTCGGCGATCAGCAGGGGGGCGGGCACCTCGCGGGCGGGCACCTCGCCAGGCTAACCGGGGCGACGCTCGGCCGTGTTCGTCTCGCTCTCAGCACGACCAGAGCGCAGACAGCGGCAGCGCCCACAGACGGCTGCGAACTCGGAGAGGCGCGGCTGCTAGCTCGGAGAGTCCACCCCGGTGCCTCCGTCTTCGCTCGGCGCGGCGGGCGCGGGCGGGGGAGCGGTTGAGAAGTCCGGGGGCGCCTTCCAGCCGCTGCGGTCGGGCAGCGCCTGCGCGGGGCCGGTTCCGGTGCGCGCCGCGAAGTAGGCCCAGGTGGATCGCAGGCCCAGGCGGGCCTCCAGTTCGGGGCCGCTGAGGAGTGTGGGGCCGCCCGAGCCGAGCACGGCGGCGGTGAGGATGCGGGGCGAGTAGCCGCGGCGCAGCACTTCCACGCCCTGGAAGGAACCCTTCACGAGCCCCTTCAGGCGGCTGGCGGCGGTGGCGAAGGAGAGGCTCAGCCTCCAGCCGGAGCTGGAGGTTTCATAGCTGTCGGGCACGCCCACCAGCCAGGGCTGGGCTTCGGCGCCGGGGAAGCCGTTCTGGACGCTCTCGGTGATGCCGCCGGAGCTCGCGTAGAAGTAGGTGACGGCGGGCTTGCCGGCGTAGGTGACGATCTGCCCGGCGGTGTCGGAGACGGCGGAGTTGGTGCGGGCGGTTTCGGCGGCTTTGCCGAGGTAGACCTGTGAGCGGGTGTCGGCGTAGACGTCGAAGCGCGAGCCGCCGGCGTGGGAGGTGAGGGCGTAGGTGCGGCTGGCGATCGCCTGGGCCTCCAGCGCCGCGAGGGGCCATTCGGCGGGCATCTCCGCGGAGACCACGCCGCGCACGTAGCGTTCGAGGGGGATCCTCTGCACGGTGGAGCCCACCAGCACCTTCACGGTGGCGTTCGCGGGTGCCCTGCCGATCGCCGTGCCGGTGTAGTAGTGGGCGAGGATCTGGGCGTCGCTGTAGCCGTGCTGGGCGTAGCCGTAGGCGCCGTCCTGGCTCATGCCAACCCCGTGGCCGTCGCCGGCGCCGCTGATCACGAGCGTCCTGGAGGCTCCCGCCGCCAGCGCGGGGACGGCGGCCGCCAGGCAGAGCAGCGCGCCCAGCGCGAGCTGGAGCACCCGGCGCAGGGGCGGGCCGATGGCATGGGGGTGCATGTGGGGGGAATCGGTTAGATATGGCTGAGGCATGAGCCCTGAACGGGCGGGCCCCACACACGACCGACCGGGCGCCCGCGAGGGCGGGCGGCGAGCGAAAGGAGCTTTCGAGATGGCCGGAGCGGACAGCGAGCGGGCGGTTCTCGAGGCGGTTCCCCGCGACCTCTACATCGCGGGCGAGTGGCGCGCGGGCAGCGGCGGCGGGAGGCTGCCGGTGGAGGACCCAGCCACGGGGGAGACCCTCACCGACGTGGCCGACGCCCAGGTGGATGACGCGCTCGCTGCGCTCGCCGCCGCGCACGAGGTCCAGGCGGCGTGGGCGGCCAGCGCGCCGCGCGATCGCGGCGAGATCCTGCGCCGCGCCTACGAGGAGATCGTGGCGCGCGCGGAGGAGCTCGCGCTGCTGATGACCCTGGAGATGGGCAAGGCGCTGGCGGAGTCCCGCGGGGAGATCGCCTACGCGGCGGAGTTCTTTCGCTGGTTCTCCGAGGAGGCGGTGCGGGTGCACGGCCGCTACATGACCAACACCACCGGCAAAGGCCGGATCCTCACGATGCGCCAGCCGGTGGGGCCGTGCGTGTTCGTGACCCCCTGGAACTTCCCCACGGCGATGGGCACCCGCAAGATCGCCCCGGCGATCGCGGCCGGTTGCGCGATGGTGGTCAAGCCCGCCAAACAGACGCCGCTGTCGATGCTCGCGCTCGCCCAGATCCTCGAGCGCGCGGGCCTGCCCGGCGGGGTGCTCAACCTGATCACCGCCGGCTCCTCGGGCGCGGTGATCGAGCCGCTGCTGCGCGACCCGCGCACGCGCAAGCTGTCCTTCACCGGCTCCACCGAGGTGGGGCGCACGCTGATCGAACAGTCCGCTCACCAGGTTTTGCGGGTGTCGATGGAGCTGGGCGGCAACGCCCCCTTCCTGGTGTTCGAGGACGCGGATCTGGACGCGGCGGTGGAGGGGGCGCTGAGGGCGAAGATGCGAAACGTGGGCGAGGCCTGCACGGCCGCCAACCGCTTTCACGTGCACGAGTCCCTGGCGGGCGAGTTCGCCGAGCGGCTCGCCGCGCGGATGGGCGCGCTGAAGGTGGGCCGCGGCACCGATCCCGGCGTGGACGTGGGGCCGCTGATCGACTCCGCCCAGCGCGAGAAGGTCGGCGAGCTGGTGGCGGACGCACGCGAGCGCGGCGCCGAGGTGACGCTCGGCGGCGATGCCCTGGAGGGCCCCGGCTACTTCTACGAGCCCACCGTGATCACCGGCGTGGATGAGGACGCCCGGGTGCTCTGCGAGGAGATCTTCGGGCCCGTGGCCCCGATCGCCACCTTCGCCACCGAGGAGCAGGCGCTGGCCGCCGCCAACCGCACCGAGTACGGCCTCGTGGCCTACGTCTACACCCGCGACCTGAACCGCGCGCTGCGCGTGTGCGAGGGCATCGAGACGGGCATGGTGGGGCTCAACCAGGGCCTCGTCTCAAACCCCGCCGCTCCCTTCGGCGGTGTCAAGCAGTCCGGCTACGGGCGCGAGGGGGGCTTCGAGGGGATCGGGGAGTATCTGGAGACGAAGTATGTGGCGGTGGGGGTGTAGCGCCGGGCCCGGCCTAGTTCGCCTCCGCGGCGATCCAGCCCATCAGCGCCTCGTGCATCGCCTCGACGCCCACGATCGGGCGGGGAGGCTCGCGCCAGTGGGCGGGGATCACGGCGAAGGGGTGGCTCTGGGGGCCGCCGAGGCCGCCGTGGGAGCCCATGAACTCCTCGAAGGGGGCCACCTCGTTGGCGTGCGGGTCGTACATGCTGTTGACGAGGATGTCGGGGCAGTGGGGGAAGCTGTCGTGGCGGCGCAGGTGCTCGGCGGCGGTGGGGGGAAGGTGGGCGAGCGGATCCTCGCCGCTGACGCTGTCATCGCGCAGGCGCCGGCGGCCGTGGGCGCCGATCGCGAGCGGACCCTCCTCGCGGGAGCGCACCATCACGAAACCCACGCCGGGATGGTTGGCGAGCGTGTCGATCAGCGCCGGGTGGGCCCGCTCGATCTCCTCCAGGGTGAGCCGCTCGGGAGAGATGGGCAGGTAGACGAGGCCGAGGTTGCCCGACACGAGCACGGTCACGTCGCTCCGCCCCTCGGCCCCCTCCTCGGCCTGCTCGCGCTCGGCCGGCCTCGCGGCGACGAGCTCGCCGGCCTCGCGCTCGGCCAGGGCGGCGCGGTTGGGGCCGAGGGCCACGGTGCCCTGCATCGCCCGGCCGCGGGTGGCGCGGGCGAGGGCGCGGCCGCCGACGCTGTCCTCCTGGCGGGCGTCGGCGAGCACCGCGCCGATGTCTCCCCAGGCCTCGTCGAGGGCCGCGGGGGCGCGCACGTCGCCCTGGGCGAGCGCCGCGCGCACGACCTGCTCGAGGGTCTCGCCGTAGCGCTGGCGAAAGGGGGCGCCCTGGGTCTGGCCGTGGTCTGAGAGGACCACCAGGCGGTAGGGGCGGGGGGCCTGCTCGACGGCGTGCTCCAGGCGGGTGAGCTGGCGGTCGTGGCGGCGGAGCACCGCGAAGGCGTCGGGCTCGCGGATGCCGGAGTGGTGGGCCACCTCGTCGTAGCCCACGAAGGTGGCGTAGCTGACGGGCACGCCCTCGACGATGTCGGCCATCAGCAGGGCCACGTTGAGGTCGCGCATCGCCACGGCGATGGCGGCGCGGATCAGCGGGTAGAGGCCGCCGCGGTCCACGTGGGGGGCGCCGGAGCGGCGCTGGCGGCGGGCGGCGCGGCGCTCTGCGGCGATGTCCCCGATGCAGAGCACGATCGTGCGCATGAAGCCGTAGGGGTCGGCGAAGTAGGCGAACAGGTCGCCGGCCTTCGAGCGGGAACGGTCGCGGATCACGCTCATGGTGGCGGTGCAGCGGGGGGCGTCGCCGGAGAACATGTTGCCGCGGCTGGTGCCCTCGCCGGCGAGCAGGCCCGCGCCGCTGGAGCGCCGGCGCTCGATCTCGGCGGCGTCGGCGGGGTGGTTGGAGACCATCGTGCGGCCGGTGTCCTTCTCATACCAGCGAAAGGCGGGCATGTCCCAGTTGCTGCCCAGCAGCAGGCCCGCCTGGCTGGCGCCGGTCTGGGAGGAGAGGTCGCACTCCCAGCCGATCAGCCGATGGCTGCCCTGCTCCAGCCAGCGGGCGATGGTGGGCGCCTGGCCGCTCTGAAGGGCCTCGCGCAGGATGCCCTCGCCGAGGCCGTCGATCTCGAACAGGATCACCCCGGGGACCCCGCCGCGGTTGCGCCCGCGGGCGTGGCGGGCGCGGCGGCGCACCACGCGCAGCTGGCTGGCGTCGCCCTCCACGTCGAGCACCGGCGCGAGGATCGTGTTCACGAGCGCCAGCGCGAAGGCGATCGCGAGGTCCGTCCAGAAGGATGGGGTCTTGCCGTCCACTAGGTGGAAGGCGAGGGCCACCACGCCCGAGCTCAGCAGCAGGGAGCCCAGGCCGAAGGTGACGATCGTCAGGGGCAGGGCCAGGCGGGTGAGGATCGGCCACAGCAGGGCATTGAGCAGCGCGATCGCGACCACCGCCAGCAGGGCGGCGTGCAGGGAGAGGCGCTCCAGGCCCGGCAGGAGCTCGGCGAGGGCGAGCAGCACGAGGGCCTGGACGGCGAACAGGATGCCCGCCCTGACGGCGAAGCCGATCAGCCGCCGTGCGCCCTTCACCCGTTGCTACCTTCGAGCCTATGGTTCATGGTGCGGTTGGCGTGCCTCGCCCGTGCGCAGACCGTATCGTCTTCGCGGGCCACGCGACCGTCGCGATCGACCTGGCGGGCACGCGCCTGCTCACCGACCCGCTGCTGCGCGCGCGGGTGGCCCATCTGCGCCGGCGGGCGCCGCTGCCCGCGGTGGAGGCGGTGGGGGCGCCCGACGCGGTGCTGATCTCCCACCTGCACCACGACCATCTCGACCTCACCTCGCTGCGACTGCTGGGGCAGAGCACGCCGCTGGTGGTGCCCGCGGGCGCGGGCGCGTGGCTGGCGCGGCGGGGCTTTGCGCACACGCGCGAGCTGGAGGTGGGGGAGAGCGCCACGGTGGGCTCGCTGAGTGTGCGGGCGGTGCCGGCCCGCCACGACGAGCGCCGCCATCCGGGCGGGCCGCGGGCGCGGGCGCTTGGCTACGTGGTGCGCTCCCCGGAGGACTCCGTGGCGGTGTACTTCGCGGGGGACACGGGCCTGTTCGCGGGCATGGCGCAGATCGCGCCCCGGCTCGATCTGGCCCTGCTGCCGGTGGCGGGCTGGGGCAGGCGGCTGGGTCCCGGGCACATGGACCCGCTGGAGGCCGCCGAGGCGGCGCGGCTGCTGGCGCCGCGGGTGGCGGTGCCGATCCACTGGGGAACGCTCGCGCCGATCGGCGCCTCGCGCGGGCTGCTTCAGGACCACGGCGACGCGCCGCACCGGTTCGCCGGCCACGTGGCGCGGCTGGCGCCCGCGGTGGAGGTGGCGATCCTCGCGCCCGGAGAGCAGCTGGCGCTCGCCGGCGCCCGCACCGCCTGAGCGCTTGCGGAGAAGAGTATTGTCGGTGCATGGCGAGCGCGGCGGCCAGGGGCAGCGCCAAGGCGCGGGGGGCGGCCGCGAAGGCGCCGGCGAAAGCGGCCGAGCCGGCGGCGGTCCCCCACCTGTCGGTGGCCGAGCGGGTGGCGCGGGGCAGGGCGGCGCGGGCGGAGGTGCCGCGCTCCAGCCACGGTGAGCTGGGGCCGGCGGCCCATCGCGCGGATCCGATCGAGGTGCTCGAGCGCCAGGCGGCTTCGCGGGTGGCGGAGCTCGTGCCGATCCGCTACGGGCGGATGCTGGTGTCGCCCTTCACGTTCTACCGGGGGGCGGCGGCGATCATGGCGGGCGATCTCGCGGCAACGCCCCGGTCGGGGCTTCAGGTGCAGTGCTGCGGGGACGCGCACCTGTCGAACTTCGGCGTGTTCGCCTCGCCGGAGCGGCGGATGGTGTTCGACCTCAACGACTTCGACGAGACCCTGCCGGGGCCGTGGGAGTGGGACGTCAAGCGGCTGGCGGCGAGCGTGCTGATCGCCGCGCGGGACAACGGCTTCGAGGGCAAGGACCAGGATCAGGCGGTGCTGGACACGGTGCGGGAGTACCGCACGGCGATGGCGGAGTTCGCGGCGATGAAGAACCTGGACGTGTGGTATTCGCGCCTTGACGTGGAGGACGCGATCCGGGAGATCGGCTCGCGAGTGCCCGCCAAGCAGCGCAAGCGCACCGAGAAGACGCTCGCGAAGGCGCGCACCCGGGACAGCATGTCGGCGTTCTCCAAGCTCACCCACGTGGTGGACGGGGAGCCGCGGATCGCGGCGGACCCGCCGCTGATCGTACCCGTGGACGAGCTCGTGGGAGAGGGGCGGAAGGAGACCTTCGAGGCGCTGCGGGGATTGCTGCGCAGCTACCGGGCCTCGCTGCCCGACGAGCGCCAGCACCTGCTGGAGGAGTTTCGCCTCGTGGACTTCGCGCGCAAGGTGGTGGGGGTGGGCAGCGTGGGCACGCGGGCGTGGATCGGGCTGCTGCTGGGACGCGACGGCGGCGATCCGCTGTTCCTGCAGATGAAGGAGGCCCAGGAGTCGGTGCTCGAGGAGCACCTCGGGTCGAGTCGCGCCTGTAACCACGGCGAGCGGGTGGTGGTGGGGCAGCGGCTGATGCAGGCCAGCAGCGACATCTTTCTGGGGTGGGTGCGCGTGCAGGCGGGCCTGGACGGCCAGGAGCGCGACTTCTACGGACGGCAGCTGCGCGACTGGAAGGGCTCGGCGGAGATCGACCAGCTGGATCCCGGCGCGATGGCCCGCTACGGGCGGCTGTGCGGCTGGACGC
>DATJVV010000241.1:0-5681 GCA_035501635.1 Solirubrobacteraceae bacterium
GACGTGGAGGAGGCCTGGCGTACCACCCAGGAGCCCAGCCTTTGCAGGGCCTTCTTCAGCGGCGAGAAGTGCTCGATGCCGGTGACCTCACGGTCGCCGATCACCATGTCGGCGTCGCCGGCGAGGATCGGGCGCACGAGACGGGCGACGTCGGGGCCGTGGTACTGGTTGTCGGCGTCGGTGTTGACGATCACGTCCGCGCCGAGCTTCAGCGCGGTGTCGATGCCCGCCTGAAAGCCGGTGGCGAGGCCCTTGTTGTTGGTGAGGCGCACGAGGTGGTCCACGCCGTGGGCGCGGGCCACGGCGACGGTGTCGTCGGTGGAGCCGTCGTCGATCACCAGCCACTGCACCTCGTCGAAGCCCTCCACCTCGCGGGGCAGGTCGGCGAGCGTCCGGGGCAGCTGGTCGGCCTCATTGAAGCACGGTATCTGGATGATGAGCTTCACTTGTTGGAAGCGTACCCCGTCGCTCCCCGAACCCGTCTATCTATCCTCCAGCAACCGCATGGCCAGCGCCACGCTCACCAAGCCACGGCCTCGGCCGACGCCCCTGAGGCGCCTGCGCGGCCTGGAGGCCTCCACCTGGGCGAAGGTCGGCTTCGGGGCGCTGTGCATTGGGGCGCTCGCCGGCTTCTTGCTCTATCCCACCTATCCCACCTACGACTCCTTCTACGCGCTGCTGTGGGGACGGGATCTGCTGCACCTGCACACGCCGGACTTCCACGTGTACCGGGGTCCCACCGAGCACCCGCTGGCGATCGCCTTCGGCACGGTATGCGCGATCTTCGGCCAGGCGGGGGCGCGGCTGATGGTGCTCGGGTCGGTCGGCTCCTTCGTGGCGCTGGTGGCGGGCTCCTTCCGGCTGGGGCGGCTGTGCTTCGGCCCGGTGGTGGGATGGCTGGCTGCGCTGGTGGTGCTGAGCCGCTTCTTCGTGGAGAACCTCGCCGCGCAGGGGTACCTGGACATCACCTACCTGGCGCTGATCGTGTGGGCGGTGGCGCTGGAGGTACAACGGCCGCGTCGTGGGGTGGTGGTGTTCGGGCTGCTGGCGGCGGCGGGCCTGCTGCGACCGGACGCCTGGGCGCTGAGCGGGGTGTACTGGCTGTGGTGCTGCCGGCCGCGACGCGGCGATCGCGAGCCGATCGGCAACCGGCGCCGGCTTGGCTATCTGGGCCTGGCGGCGATCGGGCCGCTGGTGTGGGCGTTGGTGGACGGGCTGGTGACGGGGGATCCGCTGTACTCGCTTCATTCCACCGCCGGCCTGGCCCAGGAACTGGAACGCACGCAGGGGCTCACGAGCGTGGTGGAGTCGCTGTGGAACTACGGGGTGCGCATCGACAAGCTGCCGGTCCTTCTGGGCGGCTTCGCGGGGGTCGGGCTGGCGGTGTGGCTCACGCCGCGACGGGCGCTCACGCCGCTGGTGGCGCTGCTCACGCTGATCGGCGTGTACGTGGCCCAGGGGGTGGTGGGAGCCTCGCTGGTGGACCGCTACCTGATGGGCGCCGCCACGATGCTGCTGCCGTTCTGCGCGGTGGCGATCGGCGGCTGGGCGATGCTGGTGCCGGGCACGGCGATGCGGCGGGTGTGGATGGCCGGGGCGGCGGTGCTGGTGCTCTACGGAGGTCTCTCCGCGGCACGCAGCCTGAACCTGTCGAACCTGCGGACCACCCTGGCCTACCACGAGGACTTCCACGAGGGTCTCGCCGCCGCGCTGTCATCGCCGCGGGTGAAGGCGGTGCTGGCGCGCTGCCCGCTGGTGTCGCTGCCGGACAACAAGCTGATCCCCGACGCGCGCTGGATCCTCGACAGCGTCAACCAGAAGGACATCGTGGCCCGCAGCCAGGCACGAGGGGAAGCGGAGAAGGGCAATCGAGCGCTCGAGGAACGCCTGGGCGAGGGCAGCGTGGCGGTGTACCCGCTGGGGAGCGCGGTGTTCTTCGAGGCGATCGTGGACGTGGGCGACGATCCTCGCGACCAGATCCCCCAGAGCGGCTACAGACGGATCTACACCAGTCGTTACTACGCCGTCTATGACAACTGCTGAGAAGGGCGCCCGTCCAGCCGAGGAGGGCGACCGGCCTGCCGAGAAGGGCGACCGGCCCGCCGAGAAGGGCGATCGCCGCTGGGCCTGGGCGGGGCTCGCGGCGGTGCTCGCGGGGGCGCTGGGACTGCGGTTGTGGGGGGTGGGCCAGGGGCTGCCCTACGCGTACAACCTCGACGAGGCCGACCACTTCGTGCCCAAGGCGGCGGGGATGTTCGATGGAAGCCTCAACCCGCACTACTTCGCCAACCCGCCGGCCTTCACGTACCTGCTGCACGGGCTGTTCGCGATCGCCTACGGGGGGGCGGAGGGCATGCGGCGGGTGCTGCTGGAGCATCCGGGCGACCCCTACCTGCTGGCGCGGGTGGCGGCGGCGGTGCTGGGGACGGCGGCGGTGTGGCTGCTCTACCTGGTGGGCGCGCGTCTGCTCGGCCGGGGTGCGGGGCTGCTGGCGGCGGCGATCGAGGCGGTGGCGTTCCTGCCGGTGTTCTACGCGCACCTGGCGCTCAACGACGTGCCCACGCTGGCGCCCTTGACGCTCTCGCTGGTGGGCACCGCGGGAGTGCTGCGCAGGGGGCGCCCGGTGGACCACCTGCTGGCGGGTCTGGGTCTCGGGCTGGCGTGCGCCACCAAGTACACGGCGGGCATCGTGCTGGTGCCCTACCTGGGGGCGCTCGCGGCGGTGTGGACGGGGAGGCGCCGGGAGCGGGGGAGGACAATGAAAACGGAGGGCCCGCGCGCGCGCGCGCGTCCGCGCGCGGGCCCCCGATTTGGAAGGGGTTCTCCCGGCGGGATCGGTGGCGAGGAGGCGCCCGGTGGGATCGTGGCCGGAATGACGGTGGCGGCGCTGGCGGCGCTGGGGGGGTTCGTGCTCGGGAACCCATATTCGGTGCTGGACTTCCACGACTTCCAGCGGGAACTGGCCCACCAGTCCTCGCTGTCGGCTGAAGCGCGGGGCAAGCTGGGGGCGCCGAGGGACGGTGGGCTGGCGTACTACCTGTGGACGCTCACGTGGGGGCTCGGGTGGCTGCCGGCGCTGGCGGCGCTGGGCGGGGCGATCACGGTGTGGTGGCGGGAGCGGGCGCTGGGCTGGGTGCTGGTGCCGGGGGTGGTGGCGTATCTGGCGTTCATGGGTGTGCAGGGCCGGTACTTCGGGCGATGGTTGCTGCCGGTGTTCCCGCTGCTGTGCCTGCTGGGGGCGCTGTTCGCGGTGCAGCTCGCCGGGGGTCTGGCCGGGCTGGTGGGCCGGGCGCGTGGGAACGGGACACCGGGATGGGTGCGAGGAGCGATCGTGGGGGTGCTGGCGGCGGGGCTGCTGGCGCAGGGGTTGATCCACAGCGTGCACGCGGGCCTCGTGCTCTCGCGGGCGGACACGCGCAACTCCACGCGGGCGTGGATGGTGGGGCACATCCCGGCGGGCGGCGCGATCGTGGTCGAGCCAGTGGCGCCCGATCGCTGGGGCGAACGCTGGAACAAGTACCCCTCGCTGCTCTCGCGCATCTCACCGGACGGGGCGATCGCGAGCGGCAAGGGGCGGATCGTGGGAATCGAGGACTACGAGCTCACGCTGAGCCCGGCGCTGGTGGGGTACTACGAAGCGCACGGGTACTGCTGGGTGGTGAGCGGCTCCACCGAGGCCGGGCGGGCGTATGCCGATCCGCGGGCGGCGAAACTGACGATCGCGTACTACCGCACGCTGGCGAGGCGGGGAATGGTGGTCTATCACGCTTCCCCCTACGGGCCGGGCGCGGGACGGGTGGCCTTCGACTTCGACTGGAGCTTCGACTACTACCCGCTGGCGTACAGCCGGCCGGGGCCGGCGATGACGATCTACCGGCTGCACGGAGGCCGGTGCGGGGGCGGGAGACCCCTATCCTGATTGGGCATGACGGTGTACACGGAGACCGACCAGGTCCACCTCGAGCGGGCGATCGAGCTCGCCGGCAGGGGGCTGGGAGCGGTGAAGCCCAACCCGGTGGTGGGGGCGGTGGTGGCGCGCGGGGGAGAGGTGCTGGGGGAGGGCTGGCACGAACGCTTCGGGGGCGCGCACGCGGAGGTGAACGCGATCGAGGCGTGCGGCATGGCGGACCTGGACGAGGCCACGCTGTACGTGTCGCTGGAGCCCTGCTGTCACGAGGGCAAGACACCGCCCTGCACGGACGCGATCGTGCAGGCGGGCATCAGGCGGGTGGTGGTGGGCTCGGACGATCCCACCGAGAAGGCGGCGGGGCGGGGTCTGGGGATCCTGCGGGACGAGGGCGTGGAGGTGCTGCTGGCCGACGGCGAGCTGGCCACGCGGGCGCGGCTGCTCAACCAGGCCTTTCGCAAGCACGCGCGGGTTGGACGGCCGTGGGTGCTGTTCAAGTCGGCGATGACGCTCGACGGCAAGGTGGCGACGCGCACGGGGGACTCCCAGTGGATCAGCGGAGAGGCCAGCCGGGAGCTCGCGCATCGCTGGCGGGCGTCGGTTGACGCGGTGGTGGTGGGCATCGGCACGGCGCTGGCGGACGATCCGCGCCTGACGGCGCGACCGGACGGGTTGGCGGACGAGGTCGAGATCCAGCCCCGGCGGGTGGTGTTCGACTCGCTCGCCCGGCTGCCCCCCACGTCTCAGCTGGTGGCGGCGGCGCATGAGCTTCCCCTGACGGTGATCGTCTCGCGGGCGGCGTCCCGGGCGGACACGGACGCGCTGGAGGCGGCGGGCGTGCAGGTGCTGGTGGCGACCGGGGAGAACGAGCCGGCGCGGGTGCGCTCGGGCCTCGAGCAGCTCGGGTCGATGGGCGTGAGCTCGGCGCTGCTGGAGGGCGGGCCGCGGCTGGCGGGGGCGTTCCTTGACGGGGGGGAGATCGACGAGATCCGGCTCTTCCTGGCGCCGCTGCTGCTCGGGGGAAGCGCCGCCCGGGACCCGCTGGAGGGGGAGGGGGTGGCGCAGATCTCCGAAGCGCTGCGTGCGCTCACGTTCGACTGCGAGCGGGTGGGCGACGACCTGCTCGTGAGCGCCCGGCTGCGGGAGTGGTGAGAGGGTCGTGTTCACCGGTTTGATCGCGCGGCTGGGAGAGGTGGCGGACATCGAGCGCGACGAGGAGGGCGCCACGCTCACGGTGCGCACCGCGCTCGCTCGCGAGCTCGCCCCCGGAGACTCGATCGCCGTGGATGGCGTGTGCCTGACGGCGGTGTCGGTGGGGGAGGGATCGTTCAGCACGCAGGCGATGAGCGAGACGCTGAGGCGCAGCACCCTCGGTGAGCTGGCGGTGGGGGCGAGGGTGAACCTGGAGCTCGCGCTGCGCGCGGACGGGCGGCTGGGAGGGCACGTGGTGCAGGGCCACGTGGACGGCACGGGCGCGGTGGCCGAGGTGCGAGAGGAGGGGTTCGCGCGGGTGCTGGGCATCGAGCTCGATCCGGCGCTGGAGCGGCTGCTCGTGGAGCAGGGGTCGATCGCGGTGAACGGCGTGAGCCTGACGGTGAGCGCGCTGGTCGGGGAGGGCTTTGCGGTGTCGCTGATCCCGGAGACGCGGGAGCGCACCAACCTGGGGGGACTGGCCGTTGGAGATCGGGTCAACCTGGAGGTGGACGTGCTGGCCAAGCACGTCGCGCGACTGCTCGAACACGCGAAGGAGGCCGTATGACCCGCTCTGAGACGA
>DATJVV010000242.1:0-2653 GCA_035501635.1 Solirubrobacteraceae bacterium
TGTCGGGGCGGCGCCGGCGCGGCCGGCGCCGAGGGCCAGGGGCAGGGGCGGCAGGGGCAGCACGGAGGCGAGGCCGCGCAGGGAGAGCACGTAGGAGCGGCAGGCGGGGCAGTCGCGCTGGTGGGCGATGGCGAGCCGGTGACGGTCCCCCTCGGGGTCGAGGATGCCGAAGGCGTAGGCGCGCATGAGCGAGGACTGCTCGGCGCAGAAGGAGCCGGCGGCGATCGAGTGCAGCAGCTCGCCCACCTTGGCGGCCACGCCCGGGGTGCCGGGCCGGGGGCCGTCCATGAGCTTGCGCATGCGCGGCTCGCTGATGCCCATGCGGCTCGCGGCCTCGGCGCGGGAGAGACCCTGCAGGTAGCAGAGGGCGGCGGCCTGGCGCTCGCGCTCGCCGAGGCGGCCGCGCAGGCCCTCCATCAGCTTGCGCAGTCGGGCGCGGTCGTCGAGCTCCTGGGCGAGATCGCGCTCGGGCTCGGGAGGCTCCCGGTCCGTGTCGCCCGCGGCGACGGCGCGGCGGGCGCGATGCTCGTCCAGGGCGCGCCGGTGGGTGACCACCGTCAGCCAGCCGGCGGGATTGGCGATCTCCTCAGGACCCTCCAGGGTGGCCATGTAGAGGCCGTGCCAGGCGGTGGCGTAGCAGGCTTCGAGATCGCTCTCGTCGAGGCTCACGCCGGCGGCGTGCAGGCGCCGGCGGACGTTCGCGAGGACGCGGGCGCGCAGCGCCTGGAACTCCCCGCGGAGCAGCCGCTCCGCGCGATAGCGACGGACGGAGAGCGGACTCATCCTCCCGAAGATTGCGATTCAGACGAATACTTGCTCAGCGAAAAGCCGCAATTTGCTGAAAACTCGTCTCTCGCGCGTCGATGCCGGCGCGTTGGCGACGGTGCCACTCGGCCACGCGGCGCAGCGCCTCGTCCAGATCCCAGCGCGCGCGCCAGCCCAGGCGGGCCTGTGCGGCGCTGGAATCGAGCTCCAGACGGGCGACCTCGGGCGGGTTCTCACCGGCGTCGAGCGCCCAGCCGGTGTCCCCGTCCAGGAGCTCGCAGAGGGGACGCACGACGTCGATCACGGTCCGGCAGTCCTCGGCGGGGGGCCCGAAGTTCCAGGCTCGCGCGGCGGCTGCGCCGAATGCGAGGCCGGCCTCACCCGGGGCTCCGCTCTGCTCGAGGGCTTCGGAGCGCGCGCCGTGGGCGGACGGCGCGGCGTGGGGGGAGGCCGAGCAGAGCGCCTGGGCCAGGAGCAGGTAGCCGCTGAGGGGGTTGAGCACGTGCTGCCAGGGCCGGATGGCGCCGGGGTTGCGGATGGCCACGGGCCTTCCCGCGGCGTGGGCGCGGAGCACGTCGGGTATCAGGCGGTCTTCGCCGAAGTCGCCCCCGCCGATCACGTTGCCGGCGCGGGCGCTGGCGATCCGGGGGCCGCCAGCCGGGAAGGGCTCGGCGAAGAAGGACTCTCGGTAGGCGCCGGTGACGATCTCGGCGGCGGCCTTTGAGGCCGAGTAGGGGTCTTTGCCGCCGAGCGGGTCATCCTCGGTGAGCCGCCGGGGCTCGCCGGGTGGGTTGGCGTAGCACTTGTCGGAGGTGACGACGACCGCGGCGGCGACGGAGCTCGGGTGCAGGCGCACGGCGTCGAGCACGTTGGCGGTGCCCATCACGTTGACCTCGAAAGTCATCAGGGGCTCACGCAGCGAGAGCCTCACCATCGGCTGAGCGGCGAGGTGGAAGAGCACCTCGGGGCGGTGCGCGCGCACGGCCTCCGCCACCGCCGGCCGGTCACGGACGTCCAGGGGCAGCTCGCCGGCCATCCCCTCCCCCACCCTTGCGAGGCCGTATAGCGAGGGCTCGGTGGGGGGTCCCGGCGCAAGGCCCGTGACCTCGGCGCCGAGCGACTGCAGCCACAGCGAGAGCCAGGCGCCCTTGAAGCCCGTGTGACCGGTCACGAGCACGCGGCGGCCATGCCAGAAGGAGGGTTCGACGGAGGCGAGGGGACTCACGGCGCCGCTATCTTCACCCAATCGCACCCCCGGACGCATCCAGCATCGCGCCCGCGCCTCCGCCACGGGCGCAGGTACTCGGCATCCCGCTGGCGGTGTCCGACTACGAGGAGGTGCTGGACTGGATGGACGCGATGGTGGCGGCCGGCGCGCGGGGGTACGTGACGGCGGCGGCGGTGAACCTGGTGATGAACGCGCGCGAGAACCAGGCGACCCTGGAGGCGGTGATGGCGGCCTCGCTGGCGGTGCCGGACGGCCAGCCGCTGGTGTGGGCGCTGCGGGCGCTGGGCCACGCAGGGGCCACGCGGGTGTACGGACCGGACCTGATGCTCGGGCACTGCGCGCGGGCGGCTCGGACCGGGACGCCGATCTACCTCTACGGCGGCCGGGGGGACGCCGAGCGGGAGCTGCTGGCGCACAGGCTGCGCGAGCGCTTCCCGGGCCTTCAGATCGCCGGCGGCGCGAGCCCTGCGTTCACACCGCTGACGCTGGAGGAGGACGAGCGGCTGCTGGGCGACATCGACGCCTCGGGCGCCCAGGTGGTGTGGGTGGGCACCGGGCAGCCCAAGCAGGAGCAGTGGATGCACCGCATGCGCCCCCGCCTGCGGGCGCCGCTGCTCGTGGGGGTGGGGGCGGCCTTCGACTTCCACGCGGGCCTCGTGC
>DATJVV010000243.1:0-7010 GCA_035501635.1 Solirubrobacteraceae bacterium
CCGAGCCCGCGTCCAGCACCAGCGCCGGCGCCGGCGCGCCGTCGTGGGCGAGCGCCACGCACGAGGTGTGCCCGCCGTAGCGCGCGAAGTCCAGGCCCGGCGCCGGGGTGGATCCCCGCACGCCGCAGAGGTGAATCCGCAAAGTTGCTCAGCTCCGGTCCGGGCGCTTGCGGCGATGGTCCTTCGAGAGCTCCCGCAACGCCCCCCGATCGAGCTCCCGCGCCTCCACCGCCGCCACCCGGCACGGCGTCACCGCCACCAGCGTCGAGGTCCGCCTGCCGCCCTCCAGGTGCGCCCGCTCCCCCAGCAGCGCCCCCGGCCCGTACTCCGCCAACCGAACTCCGTCCTCCTCCACTCGCAGCACCCCGTCCAGCACCAGGAACACCTCCGAGCCCTCCTGGCCCTGCTCCACCAGCGTCCTGCCCGCCTTCAGCCGCCGGATGGAGGGCTTGTGGCCCTTCATGATCTGCGCTGACAGCGAGCGCTCCAGCGCCGTCTCCACCGCCGTCACCAGCGCCTTGGAGTCGGTGTCTCCCCACGGGGTGTGCTTGCCGAAGGACTTCCGATACCAGTCCTTGAAGTCCGCCAGCCCCGACTTGTGCGTGAGCCTGCCCTCGTGGTCGTAGATCCAGTGCCGCGGGAAGCGGCTGGCCCCGCTCACCTCCCCCTTGGCGCTCCCGTCCGCGTACATGGTCAGCGACAGCGTGGTCCACACCAGCGGCGCCTGCCACTGCACGAACGGCTTGCGCCGCACCCGCCTGGGCGCCGGGACCCCCGTGCGGCCCCCCGCGGTCTGCGTGAACCGCACCCAGCCGCCGCCGGTCTCGGGCTTGCGCGCGATATCCGGCAGGCCGATCGCCTCGAAGGTCCTGCTCAGGGGCCCCACCTTCACCGAGGTGCTCCCCATCAGCCCACCGCCGCCCTGCCCGAAGGACGTGATCTTGCCCGCCCTGTCCACCTCGATCCAGCCCTCGAGCACGTTCGCGAAGCGGAATCGGTCTTCGGCTCGCAGCGCCTCCAGGTCCTCGATCTGTTCGGGCGGCACCTCGTCGTAGTGCGCCAGGCCCGCCTCGAAGGCCAGCTTCGTGGACCCTTCCACCGCCTCCGAGGGGATCCACGACAGCGACGTGACCGAGCTCCGGTGGCGCATCGCCGCGCATTATGTGCCAATTGCCTCCTGCTGTAAAGGAGCCGCGACCCCGAGCCGGGGCGCTGAGGGGCGCCGGGCCGCCCATATGCTTGGCCCGTGGATCACGACGCCATCGTCGTCGGCTCCGGCCCCAACGGCCTCGCCGCCGCCATCGAGCTCGCCGGCGCGGGCATGCGCGTGCTCGTGCTCGAGGCCGCCCCCCGCGCGGGGGGAGCGGTGCTCACCGAGGAGCTCACCCTGCCGGGCTTCCGCCACGACACCTTCTCCTCGGTCTACCCCGCCGGCGCCGCCTCCCCCGTGTTCGCCTCCCTGCCCCTGCACCGCCACGGCCTGCGCTGGGTCCATCCGGAGGTCTGCCTCGCCCACCCACTGCCCGACGGCCGCGCCGTGGCACTGCACCGCGACCTGGAGCGCACCGCGGCGGGCCTGGAGGCCATCCAGCCCGGCGACGGCGAGAGCTGGCGCGCCTTCGCTCAGCCCCTCCTGGACAGCTTCGACGCACTCGCCGCCACCATGCTCGCCGGCTTCCCGCCGCTGCGCGGCCCCCTGCGCCTGGCCGCCGGCGTGGGCCCCGCGGGCCTGCTCGCGTTCGCCCGCCTTCTCGTCACCTCCGTGCAGTCTCTCGCCGAGCGCCTCTTTCAGGCCGAGGGCCCCCGAGCCTGGCTCTACGGCTCGGCCATGCACTCCGACGTGCCCATCCCCGCCGCCGGCTCGGCCATCGCCGGCGTCTACCTGAACCTGCTCGGCCACGCCGTCGGCTGGCCCAGCCCCCGGGGCGGCGCCGGAGCCCTCGCCGACGCCCTCCTGGCCCACCTCGACGAGCTGGGCGGTGAGGTCCGCACCGGCGCCGAGGTCCTGCGCGTGCTGCACGAGGGCCGTCGCGCGGCCGGCGTGGAGCTGACCGGGGGAGAGCGCCTCGCCGCGCCCCTGGTGCTCGCCGACGTGATGCCCTCCGCCCTCGCCCGCCTCGCCGAGGGCGCCCTGCCGGGCCTCTACGCCCGCGCCCTGCGCCGCTACCGCCACGGCCCCGCCACGTTGAAGCTCGACTGGGCCCTCGCCGGCCCCATCCCCTGGAGCGCCCCCGAGGCCCGCGCCGCGGGCACCGTCCACGTGGGCGGATCCGCTCGGGAGCTCATCGCCGCCACCGCCCAGGCCCGCACCTCCCTGCCCGAGCGCCCCTTCCTGCTGCTGGGCCAGCAGTCCCTCGCCGACCCCACCCGCGCTCCCGCCGGACGTCACACCGCCTGGGCCTACACCCACGTGCCCGCCGGCGTGCGTTGGGAGGATCATCGCGACCGTCACGTCGCGCGCATGGAGGCCCAGGTCGAGCGCTTCGCGCCGGGCTTTCGCGAGCTCATCCTCGCCCGCCACGTCCTGGACCCCGCCGAGCTGCAGCGCCGCAACGCCAACCTCGTGGACGGCGACGTGGGCGGCGGCTCCTACACCCTCTCCCAGGTTCTCTTCCGCCCCCTGCCCTCCCCCGCCCCCAACCGCACCCCGCTGGCCGGCCTCTACATCTGCAGTGCCGCCACCTTCCCCGGCGGCGCCGTCCACGGCGTCCCCGGCCGCGCCGCCGCCCGCCTGGCCCTCGCGGAGTCCCGCCTCAGGTCGCTGCTGTAGGCGCCTCCCCGGCGCCCTCTCCCGTGGCGCCCTCTCCCCCGGCGCCCTCCGCGCCCTCTCCAGTGGCTCCCGCGGGGAAAGTGCCCTCCGTCTCGGCGGGGGGATTGTCCTTCGTTTCGAGGGGCCCGCGCGCGTACGCGCGCGCGCGCGCGGGCCCCCCGTCGCGATCCATCGTGAGCTTGCTCTGGGCGATCGTCCACACCGGCAGCTTCGCCGTGCGCCCTCGCACCTCGAACTCCCCCACCGGCGTCAGCCCCGGCGGGCGCTCGCGCAGGCGCTCCTGGGTGGAGTCGGCGATGAACAGCATGTGCCCGCTGCCCTTGGTCATGCCCTCAAGGCGCGAGGCCGTGTTGGTGGTGTCGCCGATCGCCGTGTACTCCACCCGCTCCTCCGAGCCCACGTTGCCCGCCATCACAGGGCCGCTGTTGAGGCCCACGCCCATCGCGAAGGAGTGCCCGAAGCCCTGCTCGGCGAGCCAGCCGTTGAAGCGCGCAAGGCGCGGCCCGATCATCTCCAGCGCCGCCCGCACCGCCCGGTCGGCGTGGTCGTCCTGCTCGATCGGCGCCCCGAACACCGCCATGATGCCGTCGCCCATGTAGGCGATCAGCGTGCCCCCGGCGTCGAGGATCGCCTCGGTCATCTCGTTGAGGTAGTGGTTCACCACCTCGATCACCCGCGCCGCCGGCTGGGTCTCGGAGAAGCTCGTGAAGCCCCGCAGGTCCGAGAAGAGCACCGTGCAGTCGCATTCCACGCCCCCCAGCCGCAGGTTCTCGTTGGCGCTCGCCAGCACCTGGTCCACCACGCTGCCGGGCACGAAGCGCGAGAACACGTAGCGCACCCGTTCGCGCTCGATCGTCTCGTCCATGTAGAGCACCGCCAGCGTGCCCAGCGTGCCCACCGCCAGCGCCAGCAGGGGGTACACGAAGGACACGATCCAGCCGTGCTGGAAGGCCACCTGCACCGCCACCGTGTACAGCGCCGCCAGGCACACCGCCCCCAGCAGCGCGTGCCAGCGCGCCAGCCGCAGGCTCCCCAGCGGCGCCGCCAAGCCCAGCGCCAGGATCAGCAGCACCTCCACCCAGCCCGCCGCCTGGCGCAGCGGCGCCCCCGCCAGCAGCGAGCTGGTGGCGTTGGCCCAGATTTCCGGCCCGGACATCTCTTCCGAGCCGCTCGTGGCCGTGGTGTGCACGTCCTGGAGCACCGGCGCCGAGGCGCCCACGATCACGATCTTGTCCCTGAAGGCCCCGGCGGGCACTTCCCCTTTGAGCACCTTCGAGAAGGAGTAGGAGGCGAACGTCTCCGGCGGGCCCGCGTAGTCGATCGGCAGCGTGCCGTGCTCGAACAGCGAGCCGGCGATCGCCCGCCCCCGCGCCACTTCCGCGGTCACCACCCCGAACGAGCGCAGCCCGTTGAACTGGTAGGCGAAGCGCCGCACCGAGCCGTCGGAGTCGGTCGTGAGGATCGCCGCCGCCGCCCGCGTGCCCAGTTCTCGGCGCAGCGCTTCGCTTTCCCCGAGCACCCCGTTGGTGCCCCCCGGCCCCACTTCGGTGGCCGCCAGCACCGTTTTGCCGTGCGCTTCCGCCAGCGCCTGCGCCAGCGCTTCGTCGTCGGGGCGGTCGGTGGGGTGGGTGAATTCGATGTCCATCGCGATCGTGCTCGCCCCTCCCCGGCGCAGCCGTCCGATCACCTGGGCGTCATAGCGGCGGGGGAACGGGAACTCCGAGTGCAGATGCTCCCGGGTGAGCTGCTGGAAGGTGGCGTCGTCGATCTGCACCAGCACCACGTCCCTGGGCGCCGGCCGCGGCCCCCTGATCGAGAAGCGCGCGTCGATGCTCTGCAGTTCGGTGCGCCGCAGCAGGTGGGTGGCGTAGGCGAGCACTCCCACGCCCGCCGCCAGCACCGCCACCGCCACCAGCAGCGTCGTCTTGCGCCGCCACGCCGCCCGCCTCAACCCGCCCGGTCCCTGTGGTCGCACATAGCTCCAGGCGGATGCTACGCCGCCCCCCAGGTCTTTGACATCGCAACCAACCCTCTCTACCCTCCTCTGGGGGAGGTAAACATGCGATCGTCAAGAGCCCTCACCGTGCCGCGCGTGCTCGTGGCGGTCCTCCTGTCCCTCCTGCTCGCGGTGGCCGTCGCTCGTGCCGCCGCCTCGGCTGGACGGCCCCGCGCCGCCCTTGCGCCCGCCGGCGCCGGGCCCCTGCTCAGCCCCAGCCTCGAAGCGGGAGAAACACTGATGGGGCAGCCCACCGCCGTGGGGCGCTTCGGCACCGCACTCGCCCTCTCCGCCGACGGCACCACCGCCCTCGTGGGCGCTCCCCGCGCGGACGGCGACCTCGGCGCCGTCACCGTCTACGTGCGCTCCGGCTCCACCTGGAGCGAGCAGGCCGAACTCTCCGGGCAGGATCTCCCACCCAGGGGCGCCGCCTCCCAGTGCGTGGAAGAACCCGGCGAGGAAGCCGGCGAATGCGGCTTCGGCCGCTCCGTGGCCCTCTCCGCCGATGGCGACACCGCCCTCGTGGGCGCTCCCCGGGAGAACGGCTTCCAGGGCGCCGCCTGGGTGTTCGTGCGCTCGGGCTCCACCTGGAGTCTCCAGGGCCAGCTCGAACTCGGCGAAGCCGCGGGCCACGCTCGCCTCGGTACCTCCGTGGCTCTCTCCGCTGACGGCGACACCGCCCTCGTGGGCGCTCCCGCCGAACACAGCGGCCGTGGCGGCGCCTGGATCTTCACCCGCTCGGGCGTTCAATGGACCCCCGCCGGACAGATTCCCACCGGTGCCGTCAACGAGCAGGGTCCAGCCCACTTCGGCCGCGCCGTGGCCCTCTCGGCCGACGCCAGCACCGCGCTGGTGGGCGCTCCCGCCAACGACGAAGGGGTGGGCGCCGCGTGGGTCTTCACCCGCGGCGGCGAAACCTGGAGCCAATCCCAGGAGCTGGAAGGCGCCGGTGAGGTCGGCGCGGGACACTTCGGCGCCAGTCTCGCCCTCTCGGGTGACGGGAACACCGTTCTCGTGGGAGCCCACAACGACTCTGGCGCCGCCGGCGCCGCGTGGACCTTCGAGCGCTCCGGTTCCTTCTTCAATCCCATCGGCCCAGAGCTCGCCGGCCCGGAAGCCGGCGGCTCCTTCGCCGCCAGCGTGGCCCTCTCGGACGACGGTCACACCGCACTCGTGGGCGCTCCCGTCGCGGACGCAAACCGTGGCGCCGCCTGGTGGCTCATCCGCTCGGGCGCAACATGGAGCGCGACCGAACTGGGCATCTCCGGCATCTCCGGCGAGTCCGGCGCCGGTCGCGCCGGTTTCAGCGTGGCCCTCTCCGCAGACGCCTCCGTCGGGCTCGTGGGCGGACCGCGCTATGCCCAGAAGACGGGCGCCGCGTGGCCGTTCCTCGCGGCCAAGGAACACGAACGCGAACCCGCACCACAGCCCAACCCGGGACCCATACCGGGCGGCTCTGGCGGCAACGGCAACACCCAGACCAACACCTCCACGACCGGATCGGGCTCCGGTGCCCACAACGGCGTTCTCGCCACCAACCTCGTGGGAGCGCCCGTGTTCGCGGTGAGCGGCAACATCGCGCCGCTCGCAGGTCACGTGTACGTCAAGCTCCCGGGCACCTCCGTCTTCGTACCCCTCACCGGCCTGCGCCAGGTGCCCTTCGGCACCGTGGTGGACGCCACCCACGGCAAGGTGAAGGTCACCACCATGACGCCCAGCGGCCACACCCAGGTGATCGTGTTCTTCGCCGGGCGCTTCAAGCTCACCCAGAGCCGCAACGGCGTGGTGATCGCCACCCTCGTGGGGGGCAGCTTCTCGGTCTGCCCCACCCGCCGCGAGCGCCTGCACATCGCGAGCCTCGCCGCGGCCACGGGCGGTCTCGCGGGGCCGGAAGGCCTCTCCGTGGCTGAAGGCACCTCGCCCACGGCGCTCGCGGCGGCCTCCCGCAAGCACGTGGTGCGCAAACTGTGGGCCGAAGGCCACGGCAAATACGAGACCAAGGGCAACTACGCCAGCGGCGCCGTCCAGGGCACCCGCTGGCTCACCGAGGATCTCTGCGACGGCACCCTCATCCACGTGGCCAGCGACCGCGTGCTGGTCGTCAACCTCCTCACCCACCGCCACCGCTCCGTCAGGGCACCCCACAGCTACCTCGCCAAAGCCCCGTAGGGGCCTTCGCGGGCCATCCTCTGGTGGGTTGCGCCCGGCTGCTGGGCCGCCCGCCGCTCACAGCTCCCGCGCGGT
>DATJVV010000244.1:0-3130 GCA_035501635.1 Solirubrobacteraceae bacterium
GATGGTGGAGATGCCCATCTTGGAGATCGTCTTCAGCAGCCCTTTGCCGATCGCTTTGACGAGGTTGCGGGCGGCCTGCTCGGGGCTGATGGGCGTGCGCGAGCCGTCGGGGGCGCTCCCCGCGATGCGCCCTTCGATGACCAGCTCGTCGAGGGTCTCCAGCAGCAGGTAGGGGTTGATCGCGCTGGCGCCGTAGCCGATCAGGGTCGCGAAGTGGTGCACCTCCCGCGGCTCGCCGGACTCGACGATGATGCCGGCGCGCAGGCGGGTGCCCTCGAGCACGAGGTGGTGATGGACGGCCGCCAGCGCCAGCAGCGAGGGCACGGGCGCGCGGTGGGGCCCGAGCAGGCGGTCGGAGAGGATGATGATGTTGACGCGTTCGGCGATCGCCTCGCGCGCCTGCGCGCAGATGCGCTCGAGCGCGTTCGCCATGCCGGCGGCGCCCTCGCCGACGGGCCAGGTGATGTCGATGGTGCGGGCCGCGTACACGTCGTGGACCACGTGGCGCAGCGTCTCGAGCTCGCGGTTGAGGAGGATCGGCTGTTCCAGCAGCAGCTTGTGGGCGTGCTCTGGTGTTTCGTCGAAGAGGTTGCGCTCGTTGCCCAGGCTGGTGGCGAGGCTCATCACGATCTCCTCGCGGATGGGGTCGATGGGGGGGTTGGTGACCTGGGCGAAGAGCTGCTTGAAGTAGGAGAACAGCGGGGGGGCCTGGTCGGAGAGGACGGCCAGGGAGATGTCGTTGCCCATCGAGCCCACGGGCTCGGCGCCGTCGCGGGCCATCGGAGTGAGGAGCACGCGCAGGTCCTCCTGGCTGTAGCCGAAGGCGCGCTGGCGGCGCTCGAGAGGCTGGTCGGAGATGGTGACCTGCTGGGAGGGCTCCAGGGAGGAGAAGTGAACGGCGCTTTGCTCGTACCACTCGCGGTAGGGCCTGGCGGTGGAGACCTCTTGCTTGACCTCACCGTCCTCGACGATGCGCCCGCGCTGGAGGTCCACGAGGAACAGCTTGCCGGGCCGCAGGCGGCCGAGGCGCCTGATGTCGCCGGCGGGGACGTCCATCATGCCGGTCTCCGAGCCGAGCACCACGTGGCCGTCGGCTGTCTCCAGCCAGCGGCCGGGGCGCAGGCCGTTGCGATCAAGGGTGGCGCCGACGACGCGGCCGTCGGTGAAGGCGACGGAGGCGGGGCCGTCCCAGGGCTCCATCAGGCAGGAGTGAAAGGCGTAGAAGCCCCTGAGGTCCTCGGGCAGGTCCTCGCGGCGTTCGTAGGCCTCGGGGATCATCATCATGGCGGCGTGGGCGGGGGAGCGGCCGGCGAGCATGAGCAGCTCGAGGACGTTGTCGAAGGTGGCGGAGTCGGAGTTGCCGGGGGTGACGACGGGGAGGATCTTGGGGAGGTCCTCGCCGAAGAGCTCGGAGCGCAGCTCGCTCTCGCGGGCGCGCATCCAGTTGACGTTGCCCATCACGGTGTTGATCTCGCCGTTGTGGCAGATGGTGCGGTAGGGGTGGGCGAGCTCCCAGCTGGGGAAGGTGTTGGTTGAGAAGCGGGAGTGCACGAGGGCGAGGGCGCTCTTGCAGCGCTCGTCCTGGAGGTCGGGGTAGAAGTCGGCGAGCTGCCAGCTGATGAGCATGCCCTTGTAGTTGAGGGTGCGGGAGGAGCTGGAGGCCACGTACAGGCCCTCGCCTTCGGGGCTGAGCTCGCACACGCGGCGGATCACGTAGAGCTTGCGCTCGAAGGCGTCCTGGTCGTCGCGATGCTCACCCTCGGCGGCGATGAACAGCTGGCGGATGTGCGGACGGCAGCGGCCGGCGACCTCGCCGGTGTGCTCGGGGCGCACGGGCACCTCGCGCCAGCCGAGTACCCGCTGGCCCTCCGCTTGGACGGTGCGCTCCAGGAGCGCCTGCAGGCGGGCGCGGGCCGTGGGGTCGGTGGGCAGGAAGCACATCAGCACCCCGTAGGCGCCGGGCGGGGGCAGTTCGAAGTCCACGGCGGCGCGCAGGAGCTCGTGGGGCATCTGCATGAGGATGCCGGCGCCGTCGCCGGTGCAGGGGTCCGCGCCGGAGGCGCCGCGGTGCTCGAGGTTCTTCAGGGCGGCGATGCCAAGCTGGATCACCCGGTGGGTGGGCTGGTTGTCCAGGCGCGCCACCATGCCCACGCCGCAGGCGTCGTGCTCGTAACGTGGGTCGTAGAGTCCTACGGCCTGCGGCGGTCGTGTGGTTCGCAAGGTCATGGAAGTGCTCCCCGTGGGCTGCGCGGTCCCCGCGAAGGCTCCCTCCGCGCGGGCTCGGGCGGGCACCTGAGGTGGGCAGAAAAGCGTATCAGCGGCTTTTGGCGCGGGTGGGCTTGCGGGCGGTGTTCGCCGCGGGCGCCTTGGCCCTGGGTTTGGCCCTGGCGGGTTTGCCGGCCTTGGTGGCCTCGCCGGCGCGCGCCTGAGCCTCCTCGAGGCTTCGCTCCAGGGCGGCCATCAGGTCGGGGGTCCGCGGGCCGGGGGCGGCGGGAAGGGGCTCGGCGTGGACCTCCTCGCCGCTTGCCTTGCGCTCGATGAGCGCGAGCACGGCTTCGCGGTAGGTGTCGCGGTAGCGGCCGATCTCGAAGGGGGCGGCGAGGGAGTCGATGAGCCTGCGGGCCACGTCGAGCTCGCGCTCGCCCACGGGGGCGCCGTCTGTCTGGGCGTCCTGGGCGGCCATCTCGGCTAGCTCGGGGAGCTCGGCGGTGGGGTTGATCTCGTCGGCGTAGTTCATGGTGGTCATCATCAGGATCTCGTCCTGGGCGTGGACGGCCACGAGGCGCTCGCGCGAGCGCAGGACAACGTGGGCGATGGCCACTTTGGCGGTCTCGCGCATGGCGTGGGCGAGCAGGCGGTAGGGGCGGGCGCCGCCCTTGTCGGGCACGAGGTAGTAGGGCTGGTCGAGGTAGATGCGGTCGATGTGCTCGAGCTCCACGAAGTCCTCGATGGCGATGGTCTGGGTGGCCTTGGGGGCGATGGCGGTGAGCTCGGCGTCGTCGACGACGACATAGCGCTCGGGGGCGATCTCGAAGCCTTTGACGATGTCCTCGTAGGGCACCTCCTGGCCGTCGATGGAGCAGACGCGCTTCTGGCGGATGCGGCCATGGTCGGAGGCGTGGAGCTGGTG
>DATJVV010000245.1:0-3961 GCA_035501635.1 Solirubrobacteraceae bacterium
GGACGGCGTCTGCTCCACCGCCATCCTCGTGCGCGCCCTGCGCGAGCGGCTCCACGTGAGCGACCCCCTCGCCCAGGTGCTCGTGCGCCGCGGCATGCCCGAGCCCGAGCAGGCCCGCGCGTTCCTCGCCGCCGACGAGACCCACTCGCCCCGGGCCTTCGCCGGCATCGCCCACGCCGTGCAGACCATCGCCCGCCATCTCGACGCCGCCAGCCCCATCACCGTGCACGGCGACTACGACGTGGACGGCGTCTGCTCCACCGCCATCCTCGTGCGCGCCCTGCGCGAGCTCGGCGCCCGTGTGGACTGGCACCTGCCCGAGCGCGCCGAGGGCTACGGCCTGAGCGAGCACACCGTCAGGCGCCTGCACGCCCGCGGCACCCGCCTGCTGATCACCGCCGACTGCGCCATCTCCGCCGTGGCAGAGGTGGCCCTCGCGCGGGCCCTCGGCATGGACGTGCTCGTCAGCGACCATCACACCCCCCGCGCCGACGGCGTGCTGCCCGACGCCCCCATCATCCACCCCGGCGTCTGCCGCTACCCCTGCGCCGAGCTCTGCGCCGCCGCCGTGGCCCACAAGCTCACCCAGGCCCTCTGGCACGCCCGCGGCCGGCACCCCGGCGAGCTGGACCGCGACCTCGACCTCGTGGCCCTCGCCACCGTCGCCGACGTGGTGCCCCTGCGCGGGGAGAACCGCACGCTCGTGCGTCGCGGCCTGCCCGCCCTCGCCGCCAGCGCCCGCCCCGGCCTGCGCGCCCTCATGTCGGTCGCCCGCGTGGATCCCGCCCGCCTGGACGAGCGCGCCCTCGGCTTCGCCCTCGCCCCCCGCCTGAACGCCGCCGGACGCATGGGCCGCGCGGACACCGCCCTGGAGCTCCTGCTCACCGGCGATCGCATGCGCGCCGCCCAGATCGCCCAGGAGCTCGACCGCGCCAACCGCGAGCGCCGCGAGGCCGAGCGGCGCATCCGCTTCCAGGCCGAAGCCCAGCTCGCCTCACACGGGGGCCGGGAGCTGCCGCGGGCGCTGGTGCTCGCCGGCGAGGGCTGGCACGCGGGCGTGATCGGCATCGTCGCCTCCCGCATCGCCGAGCACCACCATCGCCCCACCATCCTCATCGCCCTGGACGGTCAACGCGGGCGCGGCTCCGGCCGGGCGGGCTGCGAGGCATACGACCTGCTCGCCGGCCTGCACGCCTGCGCCGAGCATCTCACCCGCTACGGCGGCCACCGCGCCGCCGCGGGCCTGGAGATCGAGCGCGAGCGCCTGCCCGCCTTCGCCCAGGCACTGCGCCGGCACGCCGCCCGGGCGCTGGACCCCGGCGAGCTGATTCCCCGCGAGCGCGTCGACGCGCTCGTCCAGGGCGCCGATCTGCACATCGCCCTCGCCCAGGAGCTGCGCGCCCTCGGGCCCTTCGGCCATGCCAACCCCACCGTCTCGCTGATGGTGGAGGGTTCCACCTTCGCCGATGTGCGCCCGATGGGCGAAGGCCGCCACGCACGCTTCACCGTGCACACCCCCGGAGGACGCGCCCGCGCGGTGGCCTTCAACTCCGGCGCCACCCTGCCCGTGGCCGAGGGAGAGCCCGCCCTGGCCACCTTCGCCCTGGAGGTCAACGAGTGGAACGGCATCAGCGAGCCCCGCCTGGTGCTCCGCCGCGCCTGCCCCGCCCACGAGCACACCGGTGAGCCACTCCCCGCAAAGCCCCCCGCAGAGCAGCCCGCCGAGCGCGCCGCTCCCCAGGAGCTCGCTCTCTTCGCCTAGCTGGGCTCGCCACTGCCCGCAGAGCTTCCGCGCGCCTTCAATCCGGGGTCTCGGTCCCCTAACCTTTGCTCATGGCCTCCATCCACGATCGCCCGGGCATCGCCCCCCTCGAGCTCCACGAGCCCGCCGGCCAGACTCCGGCCGCCCGCCTGGACCTCAACGAGCTCGAGCGCCGGCTGCTGAACGACCTCTTCGCGATCGTCTCCGAGCACGCCGAGGAGTCCTCGGTGGACATCGACCGCGAGCGGGTGGGCGACGCGTTCGTGTTCGCCTGCGAGCACCACGCCGACCAGCGCCGCAGGTCCGGCGAGGACTTCATCGTGCACCCCGTGGGCGTGGCCCGCATCTGCGCGGGCATGCGCCTTGACACCGAGACCCTCTGCGCGGCCCTCCTGCACGACACCGTGGAGGACACCACCGCCTCCATCGAGGAGGTCTCCGCGCGCTTCGGCGAGGAGATCGCCCAGATCGTGGACGGCGTCACCAAGCTCACCGGCATCACCTTCCAGTCCCGCGACGAGGCCCAGGCGGAGAACTACCGCAAGATGATGGTGGCCATGGCCACCGACGTGCGGGTGATCCTCATCAAGCTCGCCGACCGCCTGCACAACATGCGCACCATCGACGCCCTGCCCAAGCAGAAGCAGATGGAGAAGGCCCGCGAGACCCTCGACATCTACGCCCCCCTGGCCCATCGCCTGGGCATCCACGCCATCAAGTGGGAGCTCGAGGACCTCGCCTTCGCCACCCTGCACCCCCGCAAGTACCAGGAGATCAAGGGCCTCGTCGCCCAGCAGCGCGAGGAGCGCGAGCGCTACGTGGGCGAGGCCGGCGAGTACCTCGCCCGGGAGCTGCGCGACGTGTCCATCGACGCCCAGATCGCCGGCCGCGCCAAGCACTTCTACTCGATCTACTCGAAGATGACCAAGAAGGGCCGCGAGTTCAACGAGATCTACGACCTCACCGCCATGCGCGTGATCGTTCACTCCGTGAAGGACTGCTACGGCACCGTGGGCGTCATCCACTCCCTCTGGAAGCCCCTGCCGGGACGCTTCAAGGACTTCATCGCCATGCCCAAGTTCAACATGTACCAGTCCCTGCACACCACCGTCATCGGACCCGAGGGCAGGCCCCTGGAGATCCAGATCCGCACCCGCGAGATGCACGAGATGGCCGAGTTCGGCGTGGCCGCCCACTGGGCCTACAAGCGCGACCCCGCCGCCGAGCGCCCCGGCCTCGAGGGCGAGGATCAGATCTCCGGCGAGGCCGCCAAGCTGCAGTGGCTGCGCTCCATGCTCGACTGGCAGAAGGAGCTCTCCGACCCCCACGAGTTCATGGACACCCTCCGCACCGACCTCTTCGAGGAAGAGGTCTACGTGTTCACCCCCAAGGGCGAAGTGAAGTCCCTCGCCGCCGGCGCCACCCCCCTGGACTTCGCCTACGAGGTCCACACCGAGATCGGCCACCGCTGCGTGGGCGCCCGCGTGAACGGCAAGATCGTGCCCCTGCACTGCGAGCTCCACAGCGGCGACATCGTGGAGATCCTCACCGCCAAGCGCGAGCGCGGCCCCTCCCGCGATTGGCTGGCGATGGTCAAGACCACCCGCGCCCGCAACAAGATCCGCCAGTGGTTCAAAGCCGAGTCCCGCCAGGACACCGAGCACACCGGCCGCGACCTGCTCCAGGAGCACCTGCGCAAGCAGGGCCTGCCCGCCCAGAAGCTCACCGGCTCGCCCCTCCTGGCGGACGTCATCCGCGAGATGGGCTACCGCAAGGCCGACGACTTCTACATCGCCCTCGGCGCCGCCAAGGTCTCCCCGAAGGTGGTCGTCAACAAGGTCCTGCAGCGCCTCAAGCAGGGCGAGGCCGCCGAGGGCGAGGCCAGCGGCGCCGAGCTCCTGCGCGTGGGCCGCCCCCGCCGCCAGCCCACCAAGTCCTCAAACCAGTACGGCATCCGCGTGCAGGGCGTGGAGGACGTGATGCTCCGCCTCGCCAAGTGCTGCCGCCCCGTCCCCGGCGATCACATCGTGGGCTACATCTCCCTCGGCCGCGGCATCACCATCCACCGCGAGGATTGCCCCAACGTCGCCATCCTGCGCCGCAACCCCGAACGCTTCACCAACGTCTCCTGGGAGGGAGACCTCTCCAGCGCCTTCGTGGTGGAGATCCAGATCGACGCCTGGGACCGCCACCGCCTGC
>DATJVV010000246.1:0-4535 GCA_035501635.1 Solirubrobacteraceae bacterium
GAGGAGGCCGGGCCGGCTGTGGGGGAGTCCGACGGAGCGGCGGCCCCCGAGGAGGAGGCCGCCGCGGCCGAGCCGTCGGGGTCGGCGATGTGGGACACCGCCCCGACCCCTTCCTAGGCCTTGGTGCCCGCGGGGATCGGCACGACCTTGGGTTCGGAGGAGGTTCCCTCGTAGCGTGTCTTGGAGTTCACGTAGGGGGTGACGGTTTCTTTGTTGAGGAACTTCAGGCCGGTGTCGGTTTCGGTGATGCCGCTGAGGGTTCCGGAGACCCGCCAGAAGAACAGCTGGAGCACCGGGATGAAGCCCTGCTGGTAGGGCTGCTGGTCGATGGTGAATTCGATGAAGCCTTCGTGGAGCAGTTTCTGGGTGTTTTCGGTGAGGTCGAAGCCGCCGGCCTTCACGCCTTTGGCGGGCAGGTTGTACTTCTGCATCACTTTGGCGAGGCTTTCGGTGGAGCCGCCGTCCACGGCGTACATGCCCTTGGTGGTGGGATGGCCCACCCAGTAGGCGTCGATCACGTTGAGCTCGTTGGGCACGGCGGCGCCGGTGGCCACGGTGTGCACTTTGATGGGCTTGCCGGAGTCCTTGATGGCCTTTTCGGCGCCTTCGATGCGAGGCTGCAGGTTGGCGGAGCCGGGGGTGGCGATGAACAGGGCCACATCTCCGGAGGGGACCGCTTCGACGATGCGTTCGCCCATCTTTTCACCCGCCAGTTTGAGGTCCTGGCCGATGTAGGACAGGCGGGGGTTGCCTTCGGCGTCGGCGTTGTAGGCCACCACGGGGATGCCCGCGTTGAGGGCGGCCTGCACGGGGGCGTTGAAGGCGTGGAGGTCGATGAGGGCCACCGCGATGCCGTCGGCGCCGGAGGCCACGGCGCTGTTGAGCGCGTTGACCATCTGGTTGACGTTGCTGGATTCCGAGCCGGTCCACTGGTAGGAGCAGCCCAGCAGCTTGCAGGCGTCGGCGGCGCCGTACTGGGTGGGGGTGAAGAAGGGGTTGGTGGTGACGTGGTTGACGAAAACGAATTTGTAGTTGGGGTGCGAGCCGAACACTTCCGCGGAGTTGCCGCCGCTGGAGGCGCTCGAGCCGCAGGCGGTGAGCAGTGTGCTCACGCCTCCCACGGCCATGCCGCTGAGAGCGGTGCGACGCAGGAAGGCACGGCGATCGAAACCGGGGCGATCGACCTCCGTGGGGTCGAGTTGATCGAGACGCGTCACCGCTTCGTGGACTTGATCGGCCTCTGACATGTCCGCCTCCTTTGGGCTGGATTTCCCGGCGTGGCCCCGAGCCGCGCTCCCTGGCGTTTACATTCCCGCTAACGGGGGTCTCAGTCAACGGGATTCAGACGCGGTATGGCTGCGGGCTTCTACGGATGGCCCGAAGAGCGGGTTGCTATAGGCGGGTGTAGCTTGCCCGTCATGACAGCCCCGCCTCCCAATCCCCCCCTCCCCCACCGCGATCCCGCGCGCGGGGCCGAGGGACTCCCCGGCGGCGACGAACCTCACGGGCTCCGCCAGGCCCCTGACAGGTTCCGTGCGACCGCCGACAGGCCAGCCACGGGGGATGGAGGCGGGCAGAGCGGCGAAGGGGAGCGCTACGGGGAGGTGGAGCTCGAGCGACACCGCAAAGAGGACGGGCGGGCGCTGATCCTGTACGAGTGGCGGCCATGAGCGAACTGCGCTTGGATGAGCTGCGGGGGGAGGAGGTTGTGTACGCGGTGGACCGCCAGGAGCGCACCTTCCTGCCGGCGGCGGAGCATTGCCCGCTGTGCCCCACGCGGCCGGGGGGCGAGCCCACGGAGATCCCCTTCCCGAGCTTTCAGATCGCGGTGTTCGAGAACCGTTTCCCGGCGTTCGCGGCGCCGGGGGGAGCGGCGGAGGTGGTGGTGTACAGCGACGCGCACACGGGCTCTCTGGGGACGCTCTCGCGGGAGCGGGCGCGAGCGCTGATGTGGGTGTGGCGCCAGCGCTACGAGGAGCTGGGCGGAAGGGAGGACGTGGAGTACGTGTACATCTTCGAGAACCGGGGGACGGAGGTGGGGGTTACGCTGCACCACCCGCACGGGCAGATCTACGGCTACCCGTTCCTGCCGCCGGTGCCCGCGAAGGAGCTGGCGGCGGACGTCCGGCTGGGAGGGTGCGCGGTGTGCGAGCTCTCGCGGCGGGAGCTCGCGGAGGGCAGGCGGGTGGTGTACGAGAACGAGGGGGCGGTGGTGTACGTGCCCTACGCCGGGCGCTGGGCCTACGAAGCGCACGTGGCGATGCGGAGCCACCGGCCGAGCCTGGTGGCGTGCGAGGGGCGTGAGCTGCACGACCTCGCGGACGCGCTCCAGGCGCTGGTGCGGGGCTATGACGGCCTCTTCGAGCGGCCCTTCCCCTACGTGATGGCCGTCCACCAGGCGCCCACGGGTCGGACTGGGGGCTCGGGAGACGTGCTTGAAAACGAGGGGCCCGCGCGCGCGCGCGCGGGCGCGCGCGGGGCCTCCGAAATGGAAGGGTCTTCCTCCCCCTCTCCCCCACCGTCGGGACACCTGCACGTGGAGTTCTACCCGCCGCTGAGAACCGCCCACAAGCTGAAGTACCTGGCGGGCTCCGAGCAGGGGGCGGGGACCTTCATCGCGGACACGCTGCCGGAGGAGAGCGCGGAGCAGCTGCGAGCGGCGATCTCGCGGGCGAGCACGGGCGAGGCGGGGAGGGGCGATGGCGGCTGACTCAGAGCCGAACTCCCCGGAGCGCTCCCCGGCGCCGAACTCCCCGGAGGCGGCCTCCTCGGAGCGGACCTCCCCTCCCCCACGCTCGGTGCGGGCGTTCGGGCCGGGGCGGGTGAATTTGATGGGGGAGCACACGGACTACAACGAGGGTCTGGCGCTGGCGTTCGCGATCGGGCGGGGGGTGAGGGTGAACGGGCGCACGCCGGGGCCGGGAGGAGCGGGCGAGAGGCGGGTGAGGGCGCGGGCATTGGACCTGGAGGAGGAGGACGAGTTCGCGATCGAGGATCTCGGGGAACCGGGAGGAGCCACGGGCGGGAAGGGCTGGCGGGCGTTCGTGAGGGGGACGGTGGCGGAGCTCGGGCGGGCGGGACTGGAGGTGCCTGGGGCGAGCCTGGAGATCACGGGGGACGTGCCGTTGGGCGCGGGGATGTCCTCCTCGGCGGCGCTGGAGGTGGCGCTCGGGCTGGCGCTGCTGGCGCTGGGGGGGAACGAGGGGCGGTTGGAGGGGATGGAGCTGGCGAGGCTGTGCTCGCGGGTGGAGAACGAGTGGTCGGGGGCGCAGACGGGGCTGCTGGATCAGATCACCTCGATCTACGGGGAGCGGGATGGCGCTTTGAGGATCGACTTCCGGACGCTGGCGGTGGAGAGGGTGGCGATGGAGCTGGATGGTTGGAAGCTGGTGACGCTGGACTCGGGGGAGCGGAGAAGCAACGCGAGCTCGGGGTACAACGATCGCCGGAACGAATGCCGACGGGCGTGTGAGCTGCTGGGGGTGAGCTCGCTGCGGGAGGCGAGCCGGGAGCAGGTGGAGGAGCTGCCGGCGCCGCTGGCGGCGCGGGCGAGGCACGTGTTGAGCGACAACGAACGGGTGGAGGGTGCGGTGGCGGCGCTGCGTGAGCGGGACATGCCCGCGCTGGGGAAGCTGCTGAACGCGTCACACGAGAGCCTCAGAGACGACCTGGAGGTGTGCACGCCGCGTGTGGAGGAGACGGTGGCGGCGCTGCTGGATGCGGGGGCGGCGGGGGCGAGGCTGCTGGGGGGAGGCTTCGGGGGGAGCGTGCTGGGGCTGCTGGCTCCGGGTCGAAGACCGCCACGGGGGGCGCTGGAGGTGGCGCCGTGCGGGGGGGCGCGGGTGCTTGAGGCGACGGAAGGGGAGGGATTCGAACCCTCGTCAGAGGTTTAGACCCCTGAAACGGTTTTCGAGACCGCCGCATTCAACCACTCTGCCACCCTTCCAGACGACGTGCCTAGGCTAGATGATCGCCGGGGGCGCTAGCGGCGAGAGGCGAAGAAGTCGCTGAGCAGCTGACCGCTCTCGGGGGCCAGCAGGCCCACGATCACCTCCGGACGGTGGTTCAGGCTGGACTCGGCGAGGACGTCCAGGACGCTGCCGGCGGCGCCGGCCTTCGGGTCGGTGGCGGCGAAGAGCACGCGGGGAACCCGGGCGAGGACGATGGCGCCGGCGCACATGGCGCAGGGCTCGAGGGTGACGTAGAGAGAGCAGTCGAGCAGCCGCCAGGTGGCGAGCGTGCGGGATGCCTCGCGCAGGGCGAGGATCTCGGCGTGGGCGGTGGGGTCGGCGCGGAGCTCGCGCTCGTTGTGGGCGCTGGCCAACACCTCTCCCCCACGCACCAGCACGGCCCCCACGGGGACGTCCTCGTGCTCGAGCGCGCGTTCGGCCTCACGGAGAGCGAGGCGCATGAAGTAGACGTCCTGCTCGGCGTAGATCCCGTGCATTCATCTCATCTCGTGGAACGTGGCCAGGGGCCCATCTGCGAGAGTGGCGATGGAAGAGCTGGCGCCCGGTGGGTTCACGCAGAGGATG
>DATJVV010000247.1:0-2191 GCA_035501635.1 Solirubrobacteraceae bacterium
TAATCACAGTGGAGGAGAGCGAGAGCATCGAACGCGCCGCCCTGCTGATGGCCGAGCACGACTGCACCCATCTCGTGGTGATCGCCGGCACGGGCGAGCCCGTGGGCGTGATCTCGAGCCTCGACGTGGCCTGTGCAGCAACCCTCTCAGGCGAGCGAATGCTCTGAGCTGCCGGCTAGGCTGGGGGCCGTGCCCTACGCCGTAGCCGACGCCCGCCAGCAGCTGCTGGACACCATCGCCGACGCCACCCTCGAGCTTGGCCAGGCGATCGCCGCGCTCAGCGAGGCCTACGAGCAGATGGACGAGCAGAGCGCCGATCGCGCGGAGGCGCTTCTGTTCCGGCCCGTTCAGCGCGCCTACGGTCGCGCTCAGCGCACCCATGCCGATTTCGCGGCTCGCCACGGCCTTCAGGCCCGCTACTTCGAGCAGCCGCTCGCGGGCGCACCGTCCAAGGGCCCGAAGGCCTTCCTCGACCATGCAGCCAGTCAGGTCTCGGCGGCCGACGCGCGCCTCGCGACGCTTCAGGACTCGATGCTTCCCGTTGAGGTCGGCGACGAGCAGCTCCGCGCGGGCCTGGAACAGGTTCGGGAGCTCCTCGCGCACTTCGCCGCCAACGTGCGCGAGCTCGAGCGCACGCTCGGGCGCTGACCGCGCCCTCTCGCCGAGTCCGCCGTCGACGGCTGCTCCGTTCGTCATCTTCGGACCTGGGCGGCTTCACGCAATTGGATGCCCCCTTCATGTGCGCCCCTGTCTTTCTGGTTGACATAACATTGATTATCGGGCGTAGAGAGGGCTGATCAGCTGAGCCAGGCGGACAGCTCCCGCAGGGCCTCCGGACGCACGTAGTAGTAGGCCCACAGGCCCCTGCGCTCGGAGTCCACGATGCCGGCCGTGCGCAGCTTGGCGAGGTGATGTGAGAGCGTGGGCTGGGAGACCTCGAACAGGGGCACGAGCTCGCACACGCACACCTTGCCCGCGTGCCGGCGCAGCACGTCCACGAGCTGCAGGCGAATGGGGTCGCCGAGCGCCTTGGCCACACCCGCCATGCGCGTGGCCTGCTCGCGCTGCACGTCCGGGTAGACCACCGGCTCGCAGCACCTCTCCCCCGCCGCTCGCTTGCTCTTCGGCGCCAGCTCCAGATCGATCGCCATCTATATATATTTATCGATTGAAGAGAGATTTGTCAATGTAATAGGATGCGCCCGTGCCGCCGCCGCTCACCCGCCGCCTGTTCGCCGAGCTCCTGGGATCGGCCTTCCTCGCGGCGCTCGTGGTCGGCTCGGGCATCGCCGCCCAGACCCTCTCCCCCGGCGACGTGGGCCTGCAGTTGTTCGAGAACGCCGCCGCCACCGCCGCGGGCCTGTTCGCGATCATCCTCATGTTCGGGCCGGTGTCCGGCGGGCATTTCAACCCCGTGGTCTCGCTCGTGGACGCCCGCTTTGGCGGCATGCGCTGGCGTCACGCCCTCGCCTACATCCCCGCCCAGATAGCAGGCTGCGTCCTCGGGGCCATCGTCGCGAACGTGATGTTCAGCCTCGCCGCCATCAGCATCTCAACCCACCATCGCGCCTCCCCCGCCCACCTGCTCTCGGAGGTCATCGCCACCGGCGGCCTGCTGCTCGTGATCTTCGCCCTCGCCCGCACCGGGCGCTCCCGCACCGCGCCCGCGGCCGTCGGCGCCTACATCGGCGCCGCCTACTTCTTCACCAGCTCCGCCAGCTTCGCCAATCCCGCCATCAGCATCGGCCGCATGTTCTCCAACACCTTCGCCGGCATCGCCCCCGCCTCCGTGCCCGCCTTCGTGCTCGCCCAGCTCGCCGGCGCCGTCCTCGTGGTGCTCGCCATCGCGCTCCTCTATCCCGACGTCACCCCCGAGGAGGCCGCCGAGGTCGTGATGCCCCACGAGGGCGAGCCCGCCGGCGCCCTCAGCGGCGCGGCCCGAGGCTGACGAGCGCCCCATGGCCACCGTCCTGTTCGTGTGCCTGCACAACGCCGGGCGCTCCCAGATGAGCCAGGCCATGTTCGAGCGCGCCGCCGCGGGCCGCCACACCGCGCTCTCCGCCGGCACCACCCCCGCCGAGCACGTCCACCCCGAGGTGATCGAGGCGATGCGCGAGCTCGACGTCGACCTCTCGCACCGCCGCCCCCAACGCCTCACGCGCGAGCTCGCCGAGCAGGCCGACGTCGTCGT
>DATJVV010000248.1:0-2094 GCA_035501635.1 Solirubrobacteraceae bacterium
ACGCTGGGTGCCGGTGCCCGAGCACGTGCGCGAGCTGGGCCTCGCGGCGGGGCTGCCCGCCGGCTTTCGCGCGGCCGGGGTGGCGTGCGGCATCAAGCCGAGCGGCAAGCCCGACGTGGGCCTATTGGTGTGCGACGCGGAGCGGCCCGCCAGCGCCGCCCGCTTCACCGCCAGCGCCACGCCCGCGGCGCCCGTGCTCGTGAGCCGCGAACGCTGCCGTCTGGACCGCCTGCGGGCGATCCTCGCCAACGCCGGCTGCGCCAACGCCGCCACCGGGCGCCGGGGCCTGGACGACGCCGCCAAGACCCAGGGCGCGGGCGCGATCGCCGCGGGGGTGGAGCCCGATCAGGTGCTGCTCGGCTCCACCGGCGCGATCAGCCATCTGCTGCCGGTGGAGAAGATGCTGCGCGGCATCCTGCGGGCCAGCGGGGAGCTGCGTCGCGACGGCGACGGCGACTTCCAGGCCGCGATCCAGACCACCGACGCCTTCGAGAAGCGCGCCAACCTCGAGCTGGACCTGCCCTCCGGCACGGTGCGGCTGAGCGCCCAGTGCAAGGGCGCGGGCATGATCTCGCCGAACTTCGCCACCATGCTCTGCTTCGTGGAGACCGACGCCCAGCTGGAGCCCGTCACCGCCGATCTGCTGCTGGGCGTGTGCGTGAAGCGCTCCTTCGATCGCTGCACGGTGGACGGCCAGCTCTCCACCAACGACACCGCCGTGCTGATCGCCTCCGGCGCCTCGGGCGTGACGGTCGCCGCCGAGAGCGAGGACGAGCTGCGCTTCGGCGAGGCGCTCGACGCCCTGCTGCGCCAGCTCGCGATCATGATGGTGGCCGACGGCGAGGGTGCCGGAAGGATCGCCCGGGTGCTGGTGCGCGGCGCCCAGCCCGCCGCCGTGGAGGCCGCCGCCCGCGCCGTCGCCAACTCGCCATTGGTGAAAACCGCCCTGCACGGCGGCGATCCCAACTGGGGGCGTCTGATCCAGGCGGTCGGGGGCGCGCTCGCACGGGTCGGCGAGCCCTCGCCGGCGATCCCCGTCGACCTCTCCATCCAGGGCACCCTCGTGTGCTCCGCCGCCAGCGCCATCGACTGCGACGAGGCGGCCCTCGCGAAGGCGGTGCTCGCCCCGGAGGTCGAGTACGAGATCACGCTCCCCGGCGAGGGCGCCGAAACCGAGCTGTTCTTCTCCGACCTCTCCCACCAGTACGTGACGATTAACTCCGAGTACACGACATGAACGATACGAGCACGAACGTCGCGACCCTGCTGGAGGCGCTGCCCTACATCCGGGAGTTCCACGGCAAGACGGTGGTGATCAAGTACGGGGGCGCGGCGATGGAGGACGCGGGGCTGCGCGAGGAGTTCGCGCGCGACGTGGTGCTGCTCAAGTACGTGGGCCTGAACCCGATCGTCGTGCACGGGGGCGGCCCCGACATCACCGCCTACATGGAGCGCCTGGGCCTGCCGGTGCGGTTCGTGGGGGGCCTGCGGGTCTCCGACGAGGACACCGTGGAGATCGCCAAGATGGTGCTGGTCGGCAAGGTCAACAAGGAGATCGTGCTGCGCATCGGCCGCCACGGCCAGCCCGCGGTGGGGCTCTGCGGCGACGACGGCTCGCTCTTTCGCGTGGCCCGCCGCGCGGCGCCCGGCGGGCAGGACATCGGCCTGGTGGGCAGCATCGAGCGCGTGGACGTGGACGTGCTCAACCACGTCGCCAGCGACTACATCCCCGTGATCGCCTCCGTGGGCGCCGACCGGGACGGACACTCCCACAACGTCAACGCCGACGAGGCCGCCGGCGCGGTGGCCGGCGCGCTGGGTGCCCACAAGGTCCTGTTCCTCACCGACGTCGCCGGCTGGCTCGCCGACCCCGACGATCCCGCCAGCCTCATCGCCCAGGCCGACACCCGCCGGGTGGGCGATGCGCTCGCGGGGCTCCGGGGCGGGATGCTGCCCAAGCTGCAGGCGTGCGTGGACGCCATCGGCGCCGGCGTGAGCGCCGCGCATATCATCGACGGGCGCATCCCCCACTCGCTGCTGCTCGAGCTGTTCACCGACAGCGGGATCGGTACGAAGATAGAGGCGGGCACATGA
>DATJVV010000249.1:0-5892 GCA_035501635.1 Solirubrobacteraceae bacterium
GCCGCTCCTGGCACTCGCCCTGGGCGCCCTGGCAGGTGGAGCAGATGTTCATCATCATCTCCGCCCCCTGAACCTGCTGGGCGAGCGCGAAGGTGCGGGCGTTCAGCGTGTCCGCGAGCTCCTGGTTGTGCTCGGCGATCACCCCGCAGCCGGTGCAGTTGGCGCGGTCGAGCTCCACCAGCTCGATGTCCAGCAGCGGCGCCACCTTCGCCATCGAGCCGTGCAGCTCCGGTGTGAAGCCCCGGCTCACGCAGCCGGGCCAGTAGGCCACCTTCACGACGCCACCTCCTCACTCGACGCCGCCCCGCTCGCAACGGCCCGCGGCTCGGGCTCGGGCTCTTCGTCCACGCCGCTCACGTACAGGTTCAGCTCGTAGCGCTCGGGCCGGCTCTCCACCTTCTCGTAGATCCCCTTCACGGCCTCCAGGTCCCGCTTGGCGAGCTTGTGCCCGAGCAGGGCCTGTTTGACGGACACCTTGCCTTTGAACACCGCACTCACCGCCGTGGGCAGCAGCCCCAGCAGCTCTTTGCCGGCCGCCGGGTGGAATTTCCCGAACCACGAGTTGCCACCGTAGGAGCGGGGCACCAGCTCCGCCTCGTGCAGCAGGCCGTAGTCGCGCACCAATGTCGTCAGCGCCGCCTCGTGGCGCTCGCCGTTGTTGCGATCCACGATGTGCTGGTCTGAGCCAGCGATCCGTCGCAGGCGCATGATCTGGCCCATCGGGTTCACGTCCTTGGGGCAGGCCTCCACGCACTTGAAGCAGTGGGTGCAGTCGTAGAGCCCGTGGGGGTCCTGGGCGAGGTCCAGCAAGCGCTCCCGCTGCTGCTCGTCGCGGGGGTCGCCCACGAAGCGATAGGCCTTCGCCAGCGCCGCCGGTCCCACGAAGCCCGGGTCCACCTCCATCGCCAGGCAGTCCGACACGCAGGCCCCGCACTGGATGCACGCCATCGTCTGGGTCACGTCCACCATGCTCTCTTTGGAGACGATGTACTCCCGTTCGGGCGCCGGCTCGGAGGGCAGCAGCCACGGGGTCACCCGGCGCACCTTCTTCCAGTGCACCGCGTCCATGTCCACGATCAGGTCCTTGATCACCGGCATGTTGCCCATCGGCTCGATCTCGATCGTCCCGTCCGCTCCCGCCGCCTCGCGTGCGGCGTCCAGATGGGTGTGGCAGGCAAGCGCCGGCTCTCCGTTGATCCGGATCCCGCAGGAGCCGCAGATGGCCTGCCGGCAGGAGCAGCGGATGCCGATCGAGCCGTCGTTGCGATCCCGCGCCTGCAGGATCCCCTCCAGCACCGAGCGGTGGGGCTCGAGCTCGATCGTGTGCTCGTCCCAGTAGGGCGCGTCGCCGGACTCCGGGTCATAACGGCGCAGCCGCAGCCTGAAGCTCTCGGGGGGCCTGTGCACATCAGCCATGTCGGCCATCAGTATTTCCTTTCCTCCGGCTGCCACTGGGTGACGGTCACCGGCGAGTAGCCGATCTTCGGCTCCCCGTCTTCACCGCGGGAGATCTCGATGTGCTTGAGCCACCGCTCGTCGTCGCGCTCGGGGAAGTCCGTGCGGAACTGGGCTCCCCGGGACTCCTTGCGCTCGATCGCCCCCAGCACGATCGCCTCCGCGCAGTCCACCATGAACCCGAGCTCCATCGCCCCCAGCACGTCCTGGTTGAACACCGTTCCCCGGTCGTCCACCCACGCGGACTCGCACTCCTCCCGCAGCCGCCTCACGGTGGCCAGCGCCCGCTCCAGGCCCTCCTGCTCGCGGAACACCGCCACGTGCTCGTTCATCGTGCGCCCGAGCTCGTCCTTGATCTCCGACACCCGCCGTCCGCCGCGCTCCCGCCGGAGGATCCCTTCGAGCATCTCCCCATCCCGCCCCATCTGCGCCCGGCCGGCGCTCGGCATCGCCATCTCCCTCGCCCTCCGCGCCGCGTGCTCGCCGGCCCGCCGGCCGAAGATGAGGGTGTCCAGCAGCGAGTTCGCCCCCAGCCGGTTGCCTCCGTGCACCGACACGCACGCCACCTCCCCGGCCGCGTAGAGGCCCTCGATCGACGTGCGCCCCTCCACGTCGGTCTTCACGCCCCCCATGATGTAGTGCTGGCCCGGCCGGATCATGATCGGCTCCCGCGTGATGTCCACCCCCGCGAAGTCCCGTCCCAGGTTCACGATCTCCCGCAGCGCCTCCAGGGTGCGCTTGCGCGGCACCACCGTCACGTCCAGGTAGATGCCCTCCCCCCGCGGGCCCACCCCGCGGCCCTCGTTGATCTCGATCTGCTCCGCCCGCGACACCACGTCCCGAGAGGCGAGCTCCATCTTGTTGGGCGCCGATTTCTCCATGAACCGTTCGCCGTTCTTGTTCAGCAGGTGCGCCCCCTCGCCGCGGGCCCCCTCGGTGATGAGGATGCCCGACTCCACCAGACAGGTGGGGTGGTACTGCACCATCTCCATGTCCATCAGCGGCGCCCCGACGCGGTAGGCCAGCGCGATGCCGTCGCCGGTCACGATCAGGCCGTTGGTGGTGGGCTTGTAGGCCTGTCCCGCGCCCCCGCAGGCGAGGATCACGTTCTTGGCGTCGAACACCTCCAGCGCCCCGGTGCGCACGTCCCGCGCGATCGCCCCCGCGCAGCGCCCCTGCTCGTCCTGGATCAGGGAGGTCACGAACCACTCCTCGTAGCGCTCCACCGTCTCGTGGTGCTTCATCAGCTGCTCGTAGAGCACGTGCAGGATCGCCTGGCCCGTGATGTCCGCCACGTAGGCCGTGCGCTTCATCGAGGCCCCTCCGAACGCCCGCAGGTCCAGCTCCCCCTGCTCGTTGCGGTGGAAGGTCACGCCCAGGTGCTCCAGGTGCATCACCTCGCCGGGCGCCTCCGAGCACATGATCTCGATGGCGTCCTGGTCGCCGAGGAAGTCCGACCCCTTCACGGTGTCGTAGGCGTGCGAGCGCCAGTCGTCGGTGACGTTGATCGCCGCGTTGATCCCCCCGGCCGCCGCCACCGAGTGTGAGCGCACGGGATGGACCTTGCTCATGATCGCCACGCTCGCCCCCTCCCGGGCGCCCGCCAGTGCGGCTCGCTGTCCGGCGAGGCCCGCGCCGATGATCAAGACGTCGTGTGCTGGCATCTGCTCCTGCTGTCCTTCGAGGGTTTCAGGGGAACGGCACCCGCGGCGCGCGAACGCGCCGCGGCCGGGACTCTATATACCGGCGGCGGGCCGCAGCGCCTTGCGCAGCTCCGCAACCGTCACCACGCCCTGCAGCACGCCCTCTTCGTCCACCGCCACCATCGCCCCGAGGCTCCCCAAACCCTCGCTTCGCAGCAGCGATTCCAGCGGCTGGTCCTCGGCGATCCGCACCGGCAGGTCGTCCTCGAGCGCCTCCGCCACCGGCAGCGCCGGACGGCCCGCGGCGATCTCCGCGTCCACCCGCTGGGCCCTGATCACCCCCAGGAACCGCCGCGCCGGATCCACCACCGCGAACCACGGCCAGCGGTAGCGCAGGAAGAACTGCTCCTGAGCGTCCAGCAGGCTCAGCTCGCCGGGGATCGTCACCGGCTCCCGGTCCATCACGTCGGCCACCGTCACCCCCTCGATGCGCTGGCCGAAGGCCCCCTGGGCCACCGCCGCGCTGGCGGCCCGGTGCAGGAAGTAGGCGAGCAGCATCACGAACAGCCCGTAGCTGTCGCTCGTGGCGAACAGCGCGAGACCGGCGAGGCCCAGGCCGATCGCGAACCCCTGGCCGGCCCTGCCCGTCCACCGGGTGGCCCGGTTGCGATCGCCCGTGCGCCACCAGATCAACGCCTGCGCGATCTGGCCTCCGTCCAGCGGGAAGGCGGGCACCAGGTTGAACACCAGCAGGAACACGTTCACGGTTGCCAGCCAGCTCAGCCACACCAGCATCGGCGTGGCCCGCACGTCGCCGCTGCCCGTCACCACTTCCGCGAAGTGGCCACTCGGTGCCGCCAGCCCCGCCCCCACGGCCGCCACGACGATCACCGCCAGCGTCACCGCGGGCCCAGCCGAGGCCACCTTCAGCTGGGCGCCCGGCGTGCGGGGCATCTCGCGCATGCGCGTCAGCCCCCCGAAGGCCCACAGGTCGATGCCCGCCACCCCCAGGCCGTTGCGCCGCGCCACCACCGCATGGCCCAGCTCGTGCAGGATCACCGACACGAAGAACGACACCACCACCGCCACCGCCAGCAGATATGCACTCGTCTGAGAGCCGCCGAGCGCTTCGTGGAAGCTGGGCGTGATCCAGAGCACGAACACGAACAGCATCACGAACCAGCTGAACCCCACCCCGATGCGGATGCCGAAGATGTTCGCCAGCTTGACGTTCGTGCGCGGTCCCATTCCTCTCATGGTAGGGGTCGCCGTTCGCGCGCCCCCGTCTGAGAGCTTTGCGAGCCCTCCGCCTACTGGGAGGTGATCCGGGAGCGCTCGAGGATGCCCTCGAAGTCGCTGCCCGCCGGCAGCGTGCCGTACTCCAGGCCCCCGTCCCGGCCCAGCCGGGAGGCGCAGAAGGCGTCCGCCACGCACGCCGGCGCGTGGCGCACCAGCAGCGACCCCTGCAGGCACAGCGCCATGCTCTCCACCACCCGCCGCGCCCGCTGCTCGAGCGTGGCCGGGTCGCCGAACTGTGACTCCAGGTCCGCGATCCTCCCGTCCAGGCGCTCGTTGGCTCCCTGCGCCAGCCTCAGCTCGTGCAGGTACACCTCCAGCGACCGCGGGCTGCGCACCAGCGCCCGCAGCACGTCCAGGCTGATCACGTTCCCCGAGCCCTCCCAGATCGACGCCAGCGGCGCCTCCCGGTACAGGCGCGGCATGCCCGACTCCTCCACGTAGCCCGCCCCCCCGAGGCACTCCATCGCCTCGAAGGCGTGATTGGGGGCCCGCTTGCACACCCAGTACTTGCCCACCGCCGTGGCCAGCCGCTTGAACAGCTGCGCGTCGCTTGCGTCCTCGCCCGCCTCCGCGTCCGCGCTCGCCTCGTCATAGGCCCGCGCCAGTCGCATCGCCAGCGCCGTGGACGCCTCCGCCTCGAGACATAGGTCCGCGAGCACGTTGCGCATCAGCGGCTGGTCGATCAGCAGCTTGCCGAACGCCTCCCGGTGGGCCGTGTGGTGCAGCGCGTTCACCACCCCCGCGCGCATGCCCGCGGCGCCTCCCATCACGCAGTCCAGGCGCGTGTGGCCCACCATCTCGATGATCGTCGCCACCCCCCGCCCGGGCTCGCCCACCATCCGCGCCCACGCCCCGTGCAGCTCGATCTCGCTGGAGGCGTTGGAGTGGTTGCCGAGCTTGTCCTTCAGCCGCTGGATGTGAAAGGCGTTGCGCGTGCCGTCGGGCAGGATGCGCGGCAGCAGGAAGCACGACAGCCCCTCCGCCTCACCGCCCGGCGACTGGGCCTGGGCGAGCACCAGGAAGAGGTCTGACATCGGCGCCGAGCAGAACCACTTGTGGCCGGTGAGCTCGTACTCCGCCCCCGCCCCCCCGCCGTTCAGGGGCCGCGCGCAGGTGGTGTTCGCGCGCACGTCCGAGCCCCCCTGCTTCTCGGTCATCGCCATGCCCGCGATCGCGCAGCCCTTCTCGCTCGCGGGGATCAGCCGGGGGTCATAGGTTGTGGCCGTCACCAGCGGCTCCCACTCCGCCGCCAGCTCCGGCTGGGCTCGCAGGGCGGGCACCACCGCGAAGGTCATCGTGATGGGGCACGCGAAGCCCGCCTCCGCCTGCATGGCGGTCATGTACAGGGCCGCCCGCGCCACATGCGTGGCTGGCTTGTCGAGCTCTCTCCATGGCAGCGCGTGCAGCTCGTGCTCCACGCCCATCGCCATCAGCTGGTGCCAGGCGGGGTGGAACTCCACCTCGTCGATCCGATGGCCGTAGCGGTCGAAGGTCC
>DATJVV010000250.1:0-2617 GCA_035501635.1 Solirubrobacteraceae bacterium
GCCAGCGCCTGCTGGATGCCGCCCGCACGGTGTTCGCCCGCAACGGCTTCCACGGCGCCTCCGTCGAGGAAGTGGCCTCCGAGGCCGGCTTCTCCACCGGCGCCCTCTACTCGAACTTCGGCGGCAAGGAGGATCTCTTCCTGGCGCTCATGGAAAGAGAGATCGACGCCCATGCCCGCGAGATCTCCGTGGCGGTCGCCGACCGCCACTCGATGGCCGAGCGGGCCACCGGCGGCGCCCGCCAGTGGATGAAGATGATCGACCGCGAGCCCGAGCTGCTCCTGCTCTTCATGGAGTTCTGGGCCTATGGCGTGCGCGACCCTCAGATGCGCCCCCGGGTGGCCGACTGCTTCCGCCAGATGCGCCAGCTGCTCACCCGCCTGATCGCCGACGGCATGCGCGAGTTCGACCTCGAGCTCGAGCTTCCCGCCGAGCAGCTCGCCCTCGCGATCGACGCCCTCGCCGACGGCATCGCCCGCCAGCGCCTCACCGACCCCGACGCCGTGCCCGACGAGCTGATGGGCCGCGTGCTCTCGCTGCTGTTCGCCGCCGTCACCCGCCCGGCAGGCACAGGCAGGCGTAGTGAACCGTGAACAGCCGCCTGGCCGCCCCCGGCCACAGGCGGTGAAGGCTCGCCCGCAGCGCCCACCTCGCTGAGGCCCGCGCCCGCCCCCCGGGCGTGCGCGCGAAGAAGCACGCCGCCGCGCGCTCAAGCGGGTCCTCGAGCTCTCCCGCCACCCGCATGCCCGCCCCCGCCACGATCGCCCGCGCGGCCCCGCGGTCCAGGCGCTGCAGATGGCCCACCTCGGTGGCGTGCTCGCGCTTGGAGCTCCGTCTGGCCGAGAGGTTCGCCTCCAGGGGCACCTCCATCACCACCGCCCCGCACACACGCCCGGCCTCCGCCAGCAGCGCCGAGGGCTCGGGCACGTGCTCGAGCACATGCGAGAGCACTCCCAGCTGGAAGCTCCCATCCGGCCAGGGCAGGCGGCTGCCGTCGTAGCGCTCCACCCGCTCGATCTCCGGGCGGGCCCCCGCGATGCTCACGGCCGCCTCGGCGATCTCCACGCCCGCGAGCCGCCCGCCGAACCCCCGCCGGTGAAACTCGCACAGCAGCGCCCCGTCCCCGCAGCCGATCTCCAGCGTGCCGCGCGGCTCGATCCCCGCTCGCCCGCACAGCTCCATCACGTGCTCGGCCTTGCCCGCCGCTCCGAGCGCCCGCCAGCGCCCGTACAGCGCCGCCCGCTCGGGGTCGCCGGCGCTGTACGCGTGCTCGTAGAACTCCACCAGCTCGCTGCTCACCGCTCGATTATCGGGTCTGCCGAGCCAGGTAGCCTCGCGGTCGATGTCCACAGCGGCAGCCCAAGCCCCCTCGGGCCCGCCCAGCCGCGCCTCCACGCTGCCGCAGAGCCTGCGCGAAGCCCCCACCACGCTTCCCGCCCTGCTCGCCCTCGCCCTGTTCGTGCTCTGGTCCACGAGCCAGGCCGGCTATCCGCTCACCCACTGGGCGCCCGGCGGCCTCGTGGTGGAGGCGCTGCTGGCCATCTGCCTGCTGGCGGTGCCGCCGCGCCTCGCCGAGATCCCCGGACCGGTGCGCCTGGCCTGGCTGTGCCTGGCCGCCTACACCGCCCTCTCCTTCTGCTCCATCGCCTGGGCCGCCGTGCCCGGCGACGCCTGGGAAGGCGCCAACCGCACCCTGCTCTACCTGCTCGTCTTCTCCCTCTTCGCCCTCTGGCCTCAGCGCGGCGCCTCCGCGATGCTGCTGCTGGCCCTCTGGACCCTCGCCACCATCGCCCTCGCGGCCTTCGTGATCCTCCACGTCAATGCCGCCGCAGCCAGTCCCACCCGCCTGCACAGCCTGCTCCCAGGCGGGCGCCTCACCTATCCCTCCAGCTACGCCAACGCCAACGCCGCCCAGTGGCTGATCGCCTTCTGGCCCGCCCTGCTGCTCGTGCGCGAGCGCCGCACGCACTGGCTGTTGCGCGCCGTCCTCGCCGGCGGCGCCGTGCTGCTCGCCGCGGTTGCCCTGCTCAGCGTGAGCCGCGGCTCGCTCTACGCCACACCCGTGATGCTCCTGCTCGTCTTCGCTCTCCTGCCCGAACGCCTGCGCACCTTCCTCGCCCTGATCCCGGTCGCCGCCGGCATCGCCGTGTGCACCCCCTTCGTCCTGCGCGTGAACGACCGCGTGGAACACGAACGCGCCGCCGCCTCCGCCGTTCACGCCGCCACCGCCGTGTCCCTCGCCGCCGCCCTGGTCGTGGGACTGCTCGTGGCCCTCGCCGCCCTCGCCGAGCGCGGGCTCTCGCTCTCGCGCGGCTCCGCTCTCACGGCTCGTCGGGGTGTCACCGCGCTGGCCCTCGCCACCCTCGCGGCGGCGCTGCTCGGCGGTCTGATCGCCGCCGGCAATCCGGTGACCCGCGCCCGCCACGCCTGGGACACCTTCAAGAGCCCCCGTGGCTACGCCGCCAACGGCACCGGCAACCGCCTCACCAGCGGCCTCGGCAGCAGCCGCTATGACTTCTACCGGGTGGCCCTGGACGAATTCGACGCCCATCCCGTGCTCGGCATCGGCGCCGACAACTTCGCCGAGCCCTACCTCGCCCATCGCCGCAGCGAAGAG
>DATJVV010000251.1:0-2240 GCA_035501635.1 Solirubrobacteraceae bacterium
GAGGCGGAGCTTGCACACGCTCCCGCCACCGGGGAGCTCGTGGAGCTCGGGGTCGCGGGTCAGTCGGCCTGTGCAGGTGTAGCGCTGCATGTTCGGTCCTCCTTCTTGGGGATCGGGGTGGTTGACGAGGGTCGAGGGTGAGCCCGCTAGGCGGAGCGGAACCGCAGCCCGTGGGGCAAGGGGAAGGGAGCCGCGCGACCTTGAAGCGATTTGGCCGCAGCGGTGCACGATCGCGGCGCCGGCAGCCATCTCGATTTCGCGAAGGGGGGAGGGATCGAGTGCTTTCGCGGCTCTTATGCATGAGGCCGTCTGCTGTGAAGACCCGGAGCTGGTGCGCTGACCGGCGAGCACAGGTGTATGATAACGCTGATTCGTTAATGACATTGGTTTGCATCAATAACGATGACACGAAGAGTTTCTCGGGCGAAGGCGCCGGGCGCCGCCTGACGGTCGCTCCGCAGGCTCCGCGGAGCGGCGCCGCCGGTCAGGGCGGGGTGGTTCCGCCGGCGCCTGAGGACTGCCTGCGCCGCCGCGAGGTGACGGGCGAGGAACAAGCGGCGGTGTGGTGGGTGGGAGCGCACGGGGGAGCGGGGGAGAGCACGCTGGAGGAGCTGTTCTCGGGGTCGCGCGCGGCCGAGCACGCGTGGCCGATCCACGCGGTCGGCCAGCCGCCGGCGCGCGTCGTGGTCGTCGCGCGCACAAACGCGCATGGACTGAAGGCGGCGCAGCGCGCGGTCCGCGAGTGGGCGGCCGGGGACGTTCCTGTGCTGCTCCTCGGGCTGGTGTTGATCGCCGACGCCCCCGGGCGCCTTCCGCACGCGCTGCGCCAGCTCGCCGATCTGATCGCCGGGGGCGTCCCCGCGGCGTGGTCGCTGCCGTGGATCGAGGCCTGGCGGATCGGGGACCCCCCAGGCCCCGCGAACGCTCCGAAGGTCGTGGGGCGGCTGCTGGAGGACCTGCAAGCGATGACCGAGCCGGTCGCCTCGGTGAACGCCAACAGAAACGAGGAGGACTGATGTCGGATCTACTGACCCTCGCTGTCGTGAACCCCGGGCAGGGCGTCGCGCCACCGGGGGCGGACAAGCTGACCACGATTCTGCAATGGACGGCGTGGGGGGTGTTCGCCCTGTGCGTGGCCGGGGTGCTGATCAGCGCCGCGAAGCTCGCGCACGCCCACAACCAGGGATACGGCGGCGCGAACCAGCACACCACCAGCCTGGCCTGGACGCTCGTGGCGTGCGTGATCGCCGGTTCGTCCGCCGCGATCGTGGGCGCCCTCAGCTAGGAGGCACGCGGTGAGCGAAGCACCGGCTCAGAGCGCGGCTGCTGGCGAGCGCTCGCCGTGGAGCCGCCCGGGCGTGCTGCTCTCCGGCGCGTTCTTGCTTGCCCTCGTCCTCCTGGGCGTGATCGTTGCCGTCACAGGCGACCGCGGCGCTGTCGAGCATCATGCACAGGCGTCAACGCCAGCCGCTCGCCAGCCCGCGTCCGCCCCTGCGGACACGGCGAGCAGCGGCTGCAGCCTACCGGCGGGACAACAGGCCATTCCGGCCAGCAGCCCGCCGCCGGCGCAGTGGCGGACAGTCGGTGCGATGCAGGTCCCGCAGAACCCGGCGGTGTTAGGGCCGCAGCGCTCGAGCGGACCGTGGAACACGTGCTTTGCGCACGACCCCGCGGGCGCGTTGCTGGCCGCGATGAACCTCTGGGCAGAGGGAACGGCCGTGCCCGCGAGCGAGCTGTTCCAGCGGCTCGCGGTGGGCGCGCCGACGGACCTCGGCAACGCCGCCGGGCTGGACTCAGACGGGCCGGTCCAGTTCGCCGGCTACCGCTATGACTCCTACACGCCCGCGGAGGCGCAGGTGACGGTCGTGTTCCAAGGGCCCGAGGGGAAGCTGCTCGCCGTTGTCACCGCGATGGTGTGGCACGCCGAGGACTGGAAGTACCTGTTCCCCGCAGGCGGCACGCCGGCGATGGAAGTGATCCCAGAGCTGACGGGCTACGTCCCGTGGAGCGCTTTCTAGTGCGCGCCGTGCGGCGATGCGGGCGGTGCACGTTTCCGGCAGCGCTGCTGTTGCTGCTGCTGACGCCCGCGCCGGCGGGAGCGCTGTTCGGGTGCGGGATCAACCCGCTGTGCATGATCGGCAAGGGAGCCGGCGGCGCGGTCTCCTCGCTCGCTGGTGATGCGATCACCGCGCTCGCGCAGTCGGTGCTCGGGGCGCTTGGGCACGCGGTGGAGTGGGCCT
>DATJVV010000252.1:0-5757 GCA_035501635.1 Solirubrobacteraceae bacterium
GAGTTTGAGATCCAGCATCGGCTGGAGCCTACCGTTGCTCCCGCGCCGGTGGAATCGCGCGGCTCAGGCAGTCGTATGCTCGCACGCATCGGAGTCATGGAAGAACTTTTGAGGCTCAACTTGCTAAGAATTTATCTGTGATATGCTGTATATCAGGATATGTCTGAGCTGCTCGTTGACTTCAATGACCCCGAGAGTGTGGGTCGCGCCATCCCGCGAGCCAAGGCGCTCATCCAGAAGGCTGAGCGACAGGCCGCATTGGCTGGAGAAGAAGCAGCGCGGGCACTGGAACGTGCAAGTGATGCGGAACTCGAGATTCGGCGCTGGAAGGCGGTCTTGCAAGCCCTTGAGCGGGTCAATAGCGGCGTCGATGTCGAGGCGTCGCCCGCTCCGCGCCACAGCTCGGACGAAGGTGGCTCAAAGGATCAAGCGCTGAGGATCGTCATCGCCATCAACGGGCCGACGAGCATCGCCGAGGTAGCGGAACACATGTCCCTATTCAGCCGCAAAACCGTTTCGTGGGCTCTCTGGAAGCTCGCCGACGAGGGTGCGATCCAGCGTCTCGGGCACGGTCGCTATGCGCCACTTGACTACGTGCCGGGCCAGCCAACGACGAACTATCTCACCCTGCCGCACGGGTTTCCCGCGCCGAGCAAGGCACAGATCTCCCGAGCCGTCGAAACGGCTCTTTCGGCCACGAAGACGCCATGACCAGATGAGCAGTCACTCATGACACGCCCAGATCTTGGGGAGGACGCCACGGCATCGGTCGCCGCGACCAGCGCCGATGCCCAGTCTTCGTGGGTCACGCTTCCCTCTGTCCAGGAGGATCTGCCGCAAGAGTTGCAGCTTGCGTTGGAGGCTTTCGACGCGGGGGAGCGCCCCGCGGCACGAGCTGCGAGCACCTGGCTGCGGACGCAGGCCGTCGCCGCCTTTCAAACGTCGCGCACCCGCCTTCTGCTGTGCAGCGGCCGCGTGGAGGGCTTCTACTCGCTCGCCTCGGCTCAGGTTGAGCTCAATCAGCGCGATCGTCGGCGCATCGACATCGCCCCTGTGAGAGCGCCGGCCTCCCTCGTCACGTGGATCGCCAAGGACAAGCGAGCAGAGATCGACGGCAAGTTGCTGCTGCTCCACGCGGTCGCCACGGCCCGCCGCGCCGCCGAGCTGCAGGCCACGTCGGTTCTCGTTGTTGACCCCTTCGATGAGGAGACCGCGATAATGTGGCGCGAGCGCTTCGGTTTTCGCACGTCGGCGGAAGCGAAGAAGCCCAAGCGGCTCTGGCTGCCGCTGCAGCCGATCTAGCGATTACGACCCTGCTGCTCGAGCTCGACGAGATAGGCGTCTGCCTCAGCAAGGAACGATCGCACGCGAGGGTCCCGTTGAGCCGCCTCGAACTCCGCTGTGTCCACCACGGCAGCGATCTCCTCGGGCAGATCCTGCCCCTGGCTCGTGGCGTGGGTGTCGAGTGTGGAGGCCATCACCAACCTTGTCAGCATGAGATCACCGAGAGCTTACGTCTTCAACATAGCCCCTATGCCGGCCTCAATCAACTGAGATGCTCCCATAACCGACGGTGCAAGCCTCGGCCCATCGACTGTGGGCTCAAGGCCGGCTCGACCGAACCCTCAATGTCTGGGTGCAACACAAGCTCGCCAAAGAAGCGAACGCCCCAAACGGGATCGCCACGCCCGGACGTTCATCGGCCCTTCTCGGCCAAGCAGGCCCGTACTTCGATCCGACCGACCACGCGAAGCGTGCACGGCCGGAGCGAACGTGCGGGTCCTGCGCCCCTGCGCCGGGCCTATTTGGCCGACAACGTGATGCTGGTGGAGGGCACGTGCTGGGACTCCGAGCCGGAGTAGTGCGCCAGGAATTCCGCGATGTCCTTGGCATCTTGGCCCACCACGATGTTCTCCGGCATGATCGCCCCCGAGAAGCCCCCGTTGCGGATGGCGAACAGCACCTGTTCCACGTTCTCCTTGCGGAAGTTGAAGTTGGGGCCGTTGGTCTTCAAACGGTCCTTGATGCTGGTGGCCGAGCCCTGGGCGCCCACCACCGCGAGGGTGTGGCAGCCCGAGCAGTGTTCGCTGAAGAGCACCGACCCCCGGTAGTAGGGGCTGGCCTTGGGCACGTCGTTGCCCTGGGAGCCGCACGCCCCGAGGGCGAGGGCGGCCACGAGCAGTGCGCTTGCCGCTGGGAGCCTCATGCGGGCGGGAATATATAGGTCCCGCCCCTTTGAGCCGTTCGGTCGGCGCATGCGCCGACCGCGGGCCCGCACATGTGCGGGCCCGGACCCCGCCACATGTGGCGGGGTCTTCCCTTTGGGAGGACGCCCGATGGGCTCAGAAGCCGTGGGCGGTTCCGGCGGCGCGCAGGGCCAGGAAGACCACCACGAGGGCCGACAGGGCCATCACGCCCATCTCCCGGGCGAGGATGGCCGCCACCACCGCCTGCTGCTCGGACTCCGGCAGCCCGCCCACCGCCTTGGCGTCCGGCAGGCCCCGCCGGTCGAGGATGGCCTGGGCGGAGGCCACCCGCAGCTGCTCGGCCACGAAGGCCACCGCCAGGGGCAGCAGGGCGTAGAGGTAGAAGAGGTGTTCGCTTGAGTAGCGGCCCGCGAGCGCCAGGGAGCCCACCACCAGGGCGAACGCCAGGGCGGCGCCCTGGCCGATGCGAAGCAGGATCCAGAAAACCCGGTCGGCCCGTCCGGCGTACCAGCTCCAGGCGCCGTAGAGGGCGGGCAGAGCGTTGAGGATGGCCACCGCGATGGCTCCCGCCACCACCGCTTCGCTCATGACTTCGAGCCGATCGTCACTATGTAACACTTTGTCACAAGCGGTGATATAACAGCGCTCCGTGCTGCGAAGCTACCTGCCCGCCATCGTCTTCGTCCTCCTCGGCGGAGGAGTTGGAGTGGCCTTCGCGGTGCTCAACTCGGCGATCGGCCCCCGCCGCGCCACCCCCCAGAAGCGGGACCCCTACGAGTGCGGTTTGCCCTCGGACGTGAGGCAGAACATGCGCTTCGGCATCAGCTTCTACCTGATCGCCATGCTGTTCATCCTGTTCGACATCGAGGTGGTGTTCCTCTACCCCATCGCCATCGAGCTGCGCGCCTACGGCGGCTACGCCCTCGCGGAGACCATCACCTTCGTGGTGCTCCTGTTCGTGGCCTTCGCCTACGTCTGGCGCCGGGGGGCGTTGGCGTGGAGGTGACCCGCACCCCCATTCCCTCCGCCCGCACGCGCGCTCACGCGCGGGCCGCCGATGGGGGAGACCTGCGCGTGCGCGACCTCAACGCCCACCAGCTCCTGCGCGGCGGCGAGCTCGAGGGCGCCAACCGGCCCGCCCACCTGGAGGGCGAGGAGCTCGAACGCCACGTGCGCGAACGCGTGCTCACCACCACCCTCGAGAAGACCGTCGCCTGGGCTCGCTCCAACTCCTTCTTCCCCCTCGGCTTCGGCCTGGCGTGCTGCGCCATGGAGCAGTTCCAGGCCGCCGGCCCCCGCCTGGACATCGCCCGCTTCGGCTACGAGGCCTTCCGCGCGTCCCCCCGCCAGGCGGATCTCATCATCCTCGCCGGCCGGGTGTCCATCAAGATGGCCCCCATCGTGCGCCGCCTCTACGACCAGATGCTCGAGCCCAAGTGGGCCATCTCCATGGGCGCCTGCTGCAGCTCCATGGGCGTGTTCAACAACTACGCCCTCGTGCCCGCCGACAAGTTCATGCCCATCGACGTCCACGTCCCCGGCTGTCCCCCCCGGCCGGAGGCCCTGATGCACGGCATCCTCAAGCTCCGCAAGCTCGTCCAGGACGACCCCGACATGGGCTGGCGCGAGCGCTACGAGGCGGACGGCACCGAGGAGGCCCCCTGATGGCCCGCCCGGAGCCAGATGCCTGACGCCACCGGCCTGGAGCTGCTGGCACGCGAGCTGGGGGACGCGGCGCTGGACACCCTCTACTTCCGCGAGCGCGCCACCCTGTTCGTGCACCCCGCGAGCATCCGCTCGGTGCTCGCCACCCTGCGCGCCCAGGGCTACGCCTTCCTGGCCAGCCTCCACGGCGCCGACCACCACCCCGAGGAGCCCCGCCTGGCGGTCCACTACGAGCTCCTGGACATGGCCCGCGTGGATCGCCTCACGGTCGTGGCCCGCGTGCCCCTCGAGAACCCCCGCCTGCCCTCCGTCACCCCCGAATGGCTCACCGCCGACCACCAGGAGCGCGAGGTCTACGACATGTTCGGCGTGATCTTCGAGGGCCACCCCGACCTGCGCCGCATCCTCATGCCCGAGGACTACGAGGGCCACCCCCAGCGCCGCGACTTCCCCGTGGGCGGCGAACCAGTGATCTTCACCCGCGACGAGCGCAAATGGCTCGAGCGCCGCCAGCACGAGGCCGGCCCCCGATGAGCGTGCCAACCCGAGAGCCGGACCCGCTCGACGTGGAAGGCACCTCCGACGAAGCCACCCACGAGCTCCTCACCCTCAACTTCGGCCCCCACCACCCCGCCACCCACGGGGTGCTCCGGCTGATGGTCACCCTCCAGGGCGAGGTGGTGCGCGACCTCAAACCGGTGATCGGCTACGTGCACACCGGCATCGAGAAGACCGCCGAGGACAAGTCCTACTGGAAGGTCATCCCGGTGGTGGAGCGCATGGACTACCTCTCCTACTACTTCAATGCCATGGCCTACGTGGGCGCCGTGGAGACCCTCGTGGAGGTGGACGTCCCGCCCCGCGCACAGTACCTGCGCATCATCCACCTGGAGCTCAACCGCATCGCCTCCCACCTCATCTGGCTGGGCACCTCCGTGCTGGACCTCGGCGCCACCTCCATCTTCCTCTACTGCCTGCGCGAGCGCGAGCTCATCCTCGACCTCTTCGAGATGTCCTCCGGCCAGCGCATGCACACCCGCTACTTCCAGGTGGGCGGCGTCGCCGAGGACATCCCCGCCGGCTTCGAGGCCAAGCTCCGGGAGTTCCTGCGGGTGATGCCCCGGCGCGCCGACGAGTACGGCGCCATCCTGAACGCCAACGAGATCGTGCTGCAGCGCCTGCGCGGCACCTGCCCCCTGGACGCCGAGAAACTGCTCGCCCTGGGCGTCACCGGGCCGTTGCTGCGCGCCGCCGGCAATCCCTGGGACCTGCGCAAGGCCGCCCCCTACAGCTCCTACGACCACTTCGACTTCAAGATCCCCGTGGGCACCGTGGGCGACAACTACGACCGCTTCGCCGTGCGCCTCGCCGAGATCTACGAGTCCGTGAAGATCATCGAACAGGCCCTCGACGGCCTTCCCGAAGGGCCCTTCATCACCGAGGACCGCAAGGTGGCCCTGCCTCCCCGCCACGAGCTCGCCACCTCCATGGAGGCGCTCATCCACCACTTCAAGCTCGTCACCGAGGGCTTTCGCGTGCCCCCCGGCGAGGTCTATCACCCGATCGAGTCCCCCCGCGGCGAGCTCGCCTGCTTCGTGCGCTCCGACGGCTCCTCCAAGCCCGTGCGCGTGCACATGCGCGACCCCTCCTTCGTGAACCTCCAGGCCCTCTCCCACATGTGCCGCGGCGGCTACGTCGCCGACATGATCGCCACCACCGCCATGCTCGATCCCATCCTGGGGGGCATCGACCGGTGAGGGCGGTGGCGGAGAGGGACATTCGAAAATGGGGGGCCCGCGCGCCCGCGCGCGCCCGCCCGCGCGCGCGCGCGCGGGCCCCTCGTTTTGAAGCAGAACCTCTCGAAGCCCCGGCCGGGACACACACC
>DATJVV010000253.1:0-2996 GCA_035501635.1 Solirubrobacteraceae bacterium
CGTGGGCCAGGCGGAGACCGAGGTGGCGGACGTGGCCGACACCGTCGTGGTGGTGGTCCAGCCGGGGAGCGGTGACGTGCTCCAGTTCCTGAAGGCCGGCATCATGGAGATCCCCGACGTGCTCGCCGTCACCAAGGCCGACCTCGGCACCCCCGCCATGCGCACCAGGCGCGACCTGCTCGCCGCCCTGCGCTCTCTGGCCTCCCAGCGCGACACCGACGTGATCGCCGTCTCCTCCCTGCCCCCCGGCCAGGGCATCGACGAGCTCATCGACGCTCTCGACCGCCACCGCGCCGCCCTGGACCTCCCCGCCCGGCGCCTTCGCTCCCGCCGCGAGGGAGCCCTCGTGGACTTCGTGCGCGAGCACGGCGAGCGCGGCCTGCGCGAGCTCGGCGGCCGCCGCGCCGCCCGCGAGCTGCTGGCCGCCCAGGACCCCGCCCTGGACGTCCCCTCCCTCGTGCGCTCCCTCGAGCTGGCCCGGAGCTCCCCCTCCTGAGATGGCCCGCGACCTGGCCATCATGTTCGGCGCCTTCGCCCTCGCCGCCGCCCTCGCCGGCGCCCTCGGCGCCGTCAACCTCGGCACCGCCCTCGCCTTCGGCCAGATCGCCTTCGCGATCGCCACCGTGTACGTCATCCTGAGACGATGATCGTCCTCGCCGGCTTCGCCTTCCTCGCCGGCGCGGGCACCGCGCTCTCCCCCTGCGTGCTGCCCGTGCTCCCGGCGCTGCTCTCCGCCGGCGGCGCGGGCGGCCGGCGGCGGCCATTTGGAGTGGTGCTGGGCCTGGTGAGCACCTTCACGATCACCATCGCCGGCATCGCCAAGGTCGCCGGCGGCGTGGGCCTGGGCTCGGACCCCCTGCGCCTGCTCGCCGTGGCGGTCCTGTTCGCCGCCGGCCTGGCGCTGCTCGTGCCCGCCCTCGGCGATCGCCTGGAGGCTCGTCTCTCCCGCATCGCCTCCGTGGGCGTGCGCGGCATGCGCGCGGGCGCGGGCGAGGGCGACGGCTTCGCCTCGGGGCTGATCGTGGGAGCCGCGCTCGGCTTCGTCTACACCCCCTGCGCCGGCCCCATCCTCGCGGCCGTGATCTCCGTGGGCGCCGCCTCGGGACGCGGCGTGGCCGTGGCGATCGCCTATGCCCTCGGATCCGGCGCGACCCTGCTGGCGCTCACCCTCGGCGGGCGTACCCTCTTCGACCGCGTGCGCCGCGCCGGCGGCGCCGCCACCCTGCAGCGCGCGCTCGGCGCCATCATGGTGGCGACCGCCCTGCTCATCGCCACCGGCCTGGACGTCAACTTCGACCAGTACGTGGCCCAGCACATCCCCAACGTCAACCTCACCGCCTCCCTGGAGAAATCCCAAGCCGTCGAAAGCCGCCTGCCCCAGCTCACCGGCCGCACGCCCAGGTACAAAGCCAGCGTCTCCACCCCCTCGGCGCCGCTCACCGCCACCCGCGAGGAACTCCTCGAAGACGCCCACCGCCTCCACGACGCCGGCCCGGCGCCCGAATTCAGCGAAACCGAGGACTGGTTCAACACCCCCGGCGATCGCCCCCTCACGCTCGCGGGCCTGCGCGGCCACGTGGTGCTGATCGACTTCTGGACCTACACCTGCATCAACTGCATCCGCACCCTCCCCCACCTGGAGGCCTGGGACGCCGCCTACCGCAGGGACGGCCTCACGATCGTGGGCGTGGAGACACCCGAGTTCTCCTTCGAGCGCGACGCCGCCAACGTGGCCAGCGCCATCTCCCAGTTCGGCATCCGCTACCCGGTGGCGCAGGACAACGAAATGGGCACCTGGAACGCCTACGAGAACGAGTACTGGCCCGCCGACTACCTGATCGACGCCCACGGCCACGTCCGCTACGCCACCTTCGGCGAGGGCGACTACGGCCAGACCGAGACCGCCATCCGCGCGCTGCTCGCGCAGGCCGGCGCGAACGTCGGCGCCATGAGCCGCCCCCACGGCGTGGTGACGCCAAGCGAAGAGGCCACCCCGGAGACCTATCTCGGCGCCGACCGCGCCCAGGGCTGGGTCAACGGGCCCCACGGCGGCGTCCACGACTACGGCGCCCTCCCCAACGGCCTCGGCCTCAGCGAATTCGCCTACGGCGGCACCTGGAACATCTCCGGCCAGCCCGCCGAAGCGCTCGCCGGCGCCTCCGTGGGCGTGGACTTCCAGGCCAAGCACGTCTACCTCGTGCTCAGCTCCCGCGATGGCAAGCCCCGCAACGTGGCGGTCCTGCTCGACGGCCGCCCCATCCCCGCCCGTTTCGCCGGCGCCGACGTGCACGACGGCCGCGTCACGGTCCGGGGAGAACGCCTCTACACGCTCGTGTCTCTCCCCCGCGACGAGCAGCGCCATCTCACCCTGCGCTTCTCCCCCGGCGTGATCGCCTACGCGTTCACGTTCGGATAGGGCCCCCGCCGGGGCAATGCCGGCCCGTGACCCGCCCCCAACCGAAGCCCGCGGGCCCCTCGCGCATCGTGCCGTGTATCGCAACCATGTCGCTGAGAGGAAGTCGGCGATCGAGATGTGTATGATGCCGCGCTCGTAGTGACCACCCGGCGCGGCAGGCACCGAGATGGGAGAAGGCGGAGTCATCCCGAAATGCGGGCGCTCTCGCGCGCGATCGGACGCGTCGAAGCCATCGATCGACCAGGAGGTAGATTGAGCATGGAACTGAAGAACCCCACGCGCCGGTTCGCTTCGCGGCTGGCGCTCGCCTGCGTGCTCGGCGCCCTGCTCGCCAGCGCCCTGCCCGCCGTCGCGGCGGCGGCCACCGGCATCAGCGGCAGGGTCACCGACGCGCAGACCAACGAACCGATCAGCGCAGCCGGCGTATGCGCCTACAAAACCACGACCGAAAGCGCCGTCGAATGCAAAAACACCAATGTCAACGGCGAATACGAACTCGCGGGACTCGCTGAAGAATCCTACAAGATCAGGTTCACGGCGACCGAATACACCACCCAGTGGTACAACGACGAGCCCGACT
>DATJVV010000254.1:0-5678 GCA_035501635.1 Solirubrobacteraceae bacterium
CGGGTCACGCGCAGCGGCTCCAACCGGATCTCGATGCTCATGCTGACCTAGGCCTCTAGTAGTGCTTCGACGCCGGGAGCGCTCACGGGCTGGGATTCAAGCAGGAGCCTCGCTCGTCCAGAGAGCCTCGATCGGAACGGCCCAGATCCGATCGCCGAGGGGAGTGGTTTGCCGGGCGGTGCACAGCACGAGCCCGGCGACGAATCGCTCATCCGCGAGGCGTCGGAAACTGTTGATGCCGCGAAGGTTCGCCCTCCGGACGGTGGCGCCGGCCTTGATCTCGATCGCGACGACCCTTCCGGCGCGGTCTTCGAGGATCACGTCCACCTCATCTCCATGGGCGCTTCGCCAGTGGCGCATGGTGGGGGAGATCTGTGTGTGGGGCAGCAGGCGGGCCAGCTCCATGGCGACGAAGGACTCGTAGGCTCGGCCGCTGAGGGCGTCGTCGTTGGCGACGCGGGTGTCATCGACGGCGAGGAGATGAGACATCAGGCCTGAGTCCTCGACGAACAGACGCGGTGCGCGGACGGCTCTGGCGGCGAATCCGGGGGTCCAGGCGGGGACGCGGACGACGAGATGGAGCAGCTCGAGCAGGCGTAGGTAGGCGCGAATGGTCTTCTCGTCGGCGGCGAGGGCCTGAGCGATGGGGCGCATGGATGCCAGCGAGCCCGAGCCCGCGGCGAGGTGGGTGAGCAAAGCTGGAAGGAGGTCAGGACGGCGAACGTCCACGAGGTCGGGCACGTCGCGGGCGACCAATGAGGCGATGTAGTCGGTGAACCAAGCAGCGCGCCGGCGGTGTGTGCGAGTGACGGCGGCTGGAAAGCCGCCGGCGACGATGCGGTGTGCGTGGGCGATCCTTCCCATCAGTTCGGTTTCCATGTGAGGCGGGCCGGCTCCCTTCCACAGGCCATCCAGCCATTCGGGCACGAGTCGACGTTCCAACTCGGCCTGGGTGAAGGGGCGCAGGGGGACCCGCTCGATACGCCCGGCGAGGGAGTCTCCGATGCGAGGCGAGAGCAGCAGGCTGGCGGAGCCGCTGACGAGGTAGCGTCCGGGTCGTGGATCCCGGTCCACGGCCATCTTGAGCGCCAGCACGAGGTCGGGAGCCCGTTGCAGCTCATCGATGAATGCCGGCCCGTCCAGCCCCGCGACGAATCCCTGTGGATCGTCAAGGGCGCCGCGCCTGGTATTGGCGTCGTCGAGGGTGACCGTGCGCATGTGGCGCTCAGAGGCGATGTGGCCGCAGAGCGTGGACTTGCCAGACTGTCGGGGACCTTCGACGGCGACAATGCGCGTATCCGCGAGAGCCTCGAGCACGTGAGATGCCGCATGGCGAGGTATCTTTTGTCCGGACAAAGTAGGATTAAAATAGCGGATAATCCGGAATAGAGCTCCGGGTAATCCGGAATCAGAAGCCGGACAATCCGGGATCAGAGGACTGGACGATCCGGGTTGTCGGTGCGGATGGCCCGGAGAGCCTGAATGGGCTCCGACGAACTCGCCTTCGCCTCGGTGTAGGCCCGTGGTCCCGCTTGATCGCCCCCGACGGACCAAGGGGCAGTGCCTCAGGATTCGGTGATTCAAGTAGGTTTGAAACCTACCGTTGGGTATTCCGCAAACCTACCAATGCGTAAGATGCTATCTTACGCCCATGCGGACGACCATCTCCACGAAGGGCCAGATCGTGCTTCCCGCGGAGCTTCGGGCGGCGGACGAGATCAAGGCGGGAGAGGAGTTCGAGGTGGAGCGGGTTGGCCCCGACGAATACCGGCTCACCAGGTTGGCGCCGCCGCCCAATCGCGGCGTGGTGGAATGGCTGCGGGCATGTCCGGAGAAGGGCTGGTTCGTGGAGATCGAGTCCGAGTCGACCGACTCGCTCTAGGGGACCAGCAGCGCCCTGTGGCGAGATACCTGGTCGACGCGAACGTGCTCTCGGAGGCGACCAAGCCGGAGCCGGACGGGCGTGTGCTCGATTGGCTTGCGCGCAACGAGCGGGAGCTCGCGGTCGACCCTGTGATCCTCGGCGAGATCCGCTTCGGCATCCTGCTGCTCCCGCGCGGCCGGCGGCGAAGCGGCCTCGAGCGCTGGTTCGAGGAGGGAGTGAGGAGATTGCTGTGCATCCCGTGGGAGGCCTCGACGGGAATGCGCTGGGCCGAGCTGCTGGCGACATTGCGATCGCAGGGACGGGCGATGCCGATCAAGGACAGCCTCATAGCCGCGACCGCCCTGGCGAACGACCTCGCGGTGGCGACTCTCAACCGACGAGACTTCCAAGAGGCGGGAGTGAGGATCGTGGATCCGAGGGAGAAGCCGGCCCCATGATCGGCGAAGGCCGGCAAAACCAGCGAGATAGCACGGGGCACGCCAAGCAGACCCAGACGTTCGGGGCCGACCGACCGTCCGCGAAGCGGACGCCCGGTCGGGAACGAACGTCCTGGGCTCTGCGCTACTTGATAAACAGCATCTCCGAATAACGAGGAAGAGGCCAGAGATCGTCGGCCACGTGCCCCTCCAGCCGGTCGGCCACGTCGCGCAGGTCGTCCATGGCGGGGATGACGGTGTCGCGCATGTAGGTGGCCCATTTGAGGGGTGTCTTGTCGTCCTGGTTGTCCTTGAGGTTGGCGTCCTCGAGCTTTAGGAGGGCGTAGTGGAGCTCCTTCACCAGAGGCTCCACCTCGCCGACCAGTTCGGGCAGGTCGGTGGCCTTGAGCTCGTTGAGCTGGCGCACGGACGCGGGCAGGATGCCGGTGCGGGCGATCTGGGCGGCGGTCTCTGACTCGATGTTGATCTTGGTGGCGTACTGCTCGAGGAACACCTCGTAGCGGGCCTCGAGCTCGCGCTTGGAGAGGACCTTGTACTTCTTGAAGAGGGCGACGGTGCCCTTGTCCACCAGCCAGGGCAGGGCGTCGGGGGTGGTGCGCAGGTTGTAGAGGCCGCGCTTCTCGGCCTCGGCGTGCCACTCCGGCGAGTAGTTGTCGCCGCCGAAGACCACCTGCTTGTTGGCGGCGTAGCTGTCCTTGACGACCTTGGCGAGCGCCTTCTCGAGGTTGCCCGAGGAGCCTTTCAAAGCGCTCTTGAGCTTGCCGGCGAGGTCGTCCACGGCCTCGGCGACGATGGTGTTGAGCACGGTGTTTGGCAGCGCGAGGGACATGCTGGAGCCCAGGGCGCGGAACTCGAACTTGTTGCCGGTGAAGGCGAACGGGCTGGTGCGGTTGCGATCGCCGCCGTGCAGGGGCAGGGGCGGCAGCACGGGTGTGCCGAGGCCGAGGAAGGAGCCGGGCTTTGACTGGCTGCCCTTGCCGGAGAGGATGGCGTCGAACACCTTCTCCAGCTCGCTGCCCAGGAAGATCGAGATGATCGCGGGCGGCGCCTCGTTGGCGCCGAGGCGGTGGTCCTGGCCGGGGGAGGCGATGGACGCGCGCAGCAGCGCCTGGTGGGCGTTGACGGCCTGGATGACGGCGGTGCAGAAGAACAGGAACTGGAGGTTCTCCGCGGGGGTGTCGCCGGGCTCGAGCAGGTTCACGCCGGTGTCGGTGCCCATCGACCAGTTGTTGTGCTTGCCCGAGCCGTTGACGCCCGCGAAGGGCTTCTCGTGGAGCAGGCACACGAGGCCGTAGCGGCGGGCCACGTTCTGCATCACCTGCATGGTGATCTGCTGGTGGTCGGAGCCGACGTTTGAGTTCTCGAAGATGGGCGCGAGCTCGTACTGGTTGGGGGCCACCTCGTTGTGGCGGGTCTTCACGGGCACGCCGAGCTTGGCGAGCTCGAGCTCGGTCTCCATCATGCAGGCGAGGATGCGCTCGGGGATGGAGCCGAAGTAGTGGTCGTCGAGCTCGTGGCCCTTGGGGGGCTTGGCGCCGAACAGGGTGCGCCCGGTGGTGAGCAGGTCGGGGCGTTCGAAGTAGTACTGCTCGTCGATCAGGAAGTACTCCTGCTCGGGGCCCACGGTGGTGAACACCCGCTTGGCGTCCGGGGCGGAGCCGAGCAGCTCCAATGCGCGCATGGCGGCGCCGGAGAGGGCGTCCATGGAGCGCAGCAGGGGGATCTTGTGGTCGAGCGCCTCGCCGGTCCAGGAGGTGAAGGCGGTGGGGATGCAGAGCAGGGCGCCGTTGGGGTTCTCCAGCAGGAAGGCCGGCGAGGTGGGGTCCCAGGCGGTGTAGCCGCGGGCCTCGAAGGTGGCGCGGATGCCGCCGGTGGGGAAGGAGGAGGCGTCGGGCTCGCCCTGGATGAGCTCCTTGCCGGAGAACTCCGCGATGGCGGTGCCTTCGCCGGTGGGGGCGTAGAAGGAGTCGTGCTTCTCGGCGGTGGAGCCGGTCAGCGGCTGGAACCAGTGGGTGTAGTGGGTGGCGCCGCGCTCCATCGCCCAGTCCTTCATCGCCTGGGCCACCTGGTCGGCGAGGGAGGTGTCCAGGGCCTCGCCGTGCTCGAGGGTGCGCTGCAGGGCCCGGTAGACGTGCTTGGGCAGCCGCTGGCGCTGGACGGCGGGGCTGAAGACGTTGGCGGCGAACACCTGGTTGCCCGGCAGCGTGAGGTCGGTGGCGCCGAGCGCGCTGCCGTTGGCGCTCCACTGGGCTGCGGTTACGTTCTGCTGACGGGTCCTGGCCATGGGCGGGGAGACTCCTCCTGTGAAGTGTTTGGGCTGCCCGCGTGCGCGGGCGCGGTCGTCCGGCGGGCGCGGCGTGCTCGCCCGCCGCACGGCCGGAATGCAATCGTAGTCCCGATTCGCGCCGGGGGCATCACCGCCTGGCGAAATCGCCGGAGTGGCCTTTGGACAGTGGGCCAAACGCGCCGCGGGGGCCTCCGCGGGGGTCTCTCTCTCGGGGGCCCTCCCCGGGCCTCATCGGTGGCCCGCCTGGCCCCGCGGTGGCCCGCCGGGCTATTCGCCGCTCGGCGGCGGGTAGGCGCCGTAGACCACCTTGCCGGTGTTGGGGTCCACGTGGCGGGCCGGGGGTCGCCCGGCGATGAGCGTGTGGAAGCGGCCGCGAGGGACGGCGCCGGTGAGCAGGCGCGCGTGGGCGTTGCCGCCGAGGCCGGCGGCGACGGTGTAGTTCACGGCGTGAAGGCCCGCCACCAGGGGAGCGAGCACCCAGTGGAACACGCGGGTGGCGCCGGGGGCGAGCGGGCCCAGCGCCCAGGTCTCCACGTAGGCGGTCTGGCCGCCGCCGGGCGGGGCCACCCGTTCGCTTTCCACGGTGTGCTTGGCGATCGTGCCGGGCCCCCGTTCGATCGCCCAGATCGGCCGTTTGGGATCGGCCAGGCCGGGGAAGCGGGAGGCGTAGTAGAGGGAGTTCAGGCTCACGGCCACGTTGGGAAGGGTGCGGGGGCCGACGTTGCGCACGGCGATCGTCATGGGGACCTTGCGGGAGACGGCCTGGCGCACGGGGAAGCTGGCGTGGACCACGCGCACGCGGTAGGTGCCGGTGGGTTCGTGGGCGGTCTGGGAGCTCCCTCCCCCGCAGCCGCCCAGCAGGGCCGCGCCGGCACAGAGGCCCGCGAGCACTGTTTGCTTTTTCGCACACCTTCTCACGGTGAGGCCACGATACCAGCGGCGCTGGCGCGCGATGACCTCCGTCGGGACGGGTGGGCGAGACCTCCAGAGAGCGTCCGCGCGGGGAGAGCGCAGGCGGACGGCCCCCGCATCGCGTAGAGTTCGGAGGGTCGCCCAAGCCACGCCAGGA
>DATJVV010000255.1:0-7318 GCA_035501635.1 Solirubrobacteraceae bacterium
TAGCGCCCGTTGGCCAGCGCGAGCGCCCACAGCGCCCGCGCGCTCAGCAGCGGCCGCCCGGCGAAGACGCCGCCTCGCGGGCGCTTCGGGAAGGGGTATGTGGGTGGCGAGATCACGGCTCTACTCTTCCAGTGCCAGCGCGGGCGATACACGCGATGCCATCCATCCGGGGATAGTCACTATCAACAACACCGTGAGGCTCACCAGCGCGAAGATCTCAAACGCATGCCAGCCCCCGCCCACGCCGGCCACGGGAAAGCCGGTCACGGAGGCGAGGTAGCGATCGATGATCGCCTGTCCGTAGATACCCGCCAGCGCGCCCGTCACACACGCCGCGCAGAGCATCAGCAGGGCTTCGGTCAGCAGGATCCGTCGCAGCCGCCCCGGCCTCACCCCCGACACCCGCAGCCCCGCCAGGGAGGCCCGGCGCTGCCAGATCGCCGAGGTGAGCGCCGCCACGATCGCCATCACCGCGGCCACCAGCAGCAGCGTGGAGATCTGCGCGAGCTTCGCCAGGCCCTGGCGGGCCACCGCGCTGGTGCGCGCGGCCCGCGCTCGGGGCGTGAGCACCTGCGCGCCCCCCGAGCCTCCCAGCAGCCGGGCGATCCCCGCGCCGGTCCCCGCCACGCTGGCTCCCGCCGTGAGCTCCACGCCCAGCGCGGTGGGCGCGCGCGTGAGCCACGCCCGGCGGTAGTCGCCGGTGCTCATCAGGATCGCCCCGGGACTCCAGGTGAGGTTGGTGGTGGTGGCCGCGATCCGGAAGGGCAGCGTGCCCGCGGGCGTGGGCAGCGCGAGCACACCGCCAACCCCCACGTGGTGTTCGCCGGCCACCTGCTGGGATACAGCGATCCAGCCGCCTCGCCCGATCCGCGCGCTCGCGCTCGTCGCGTCGCCCCTCACGACCTGTCCGTGCAGCACCTCCTCCACGCTTCCCGCCGGTCGCGCCACCACCCACAGCCTGCGCGAGCCCAGGTTCAGATAGCCGTTCTGGAAGCTCTCCACCGCCGCCACCCCCGGCAGCCTCGCCACTCGCCCGGGCAGGCTCGCCGGCAGCGGCTCCACGGCGGTGGGGTCGTGGGCGTTCAGCACCCACACCTCCGCGCCGGAGACGTAGCCGCCGATGTAGCCTTCGATGCCCCGCAGCAGGTCGTTGCGCGCGCCGCCCAGCGCCACGCTGCCGAACAGCGCCAGCGCCCCCGTGGCGGCGAGCGCGAGCGAGCGCAGGGTGGTGGCTCGCAGCGACATGATCGCCACCGGCAGCGTCGTCAGACGCCGGTTGTGCTCGGCCAGCGCTCCCGCCGCCCGCAGCACCCCCGCGAAGATCGCCGGCATCAGCGCCACCGTCGCCAGGGCCACCGCCACGCAGGCGCCCGGCGCGAGCGCGGGCAGCGCCAGGAAGACCGCCGTGGCTCCCGCCAGCAGCAGGCTCGCGGCGATCGCCAGCGCGCGGGGCGCCGTCTGGGTCAGCCCGTTGCCGGGCGCGCTGTCCTCGTAGTACACCGCGTCAAGGGCCCGACCCCGGCGCAGGTCCAGCAGCGGGATCGTGGAGGCCACGCACGTGGCCCCCACGCCGGCGATCAGCGCCACCGCCAGTGGCCGCCAGCTGAACACCGTGCCGCCTCCCAGCGTGAACGCCTGGGCGAGATAGCTCGCGGACTCGTGCAGGAAGCCCAGCGAGAGCAGATAGCCCGCGAGCAGGCCCGCCAGCGAGGCGCACACGCCCAGGCAGAGCGCCTGGAAGAGCACCATCTGCACGATCGCGCCGCGCCGCGTGCCCGCCAGGCGCAGGTCGGCGATCACCTGCCGGCGCTCGGGCACGGTCAGGAGCAGGGCGTTGAACGCGAACAGGAACCCCAGCAGCCCCGCGATCGCCGCGAAGAAGTCGCTGGCCTGTTCGGTGGGTCGCAGCGCCTGACGCAGCAGCGCCGAGTCCTGATCGGCTCTGGTCACGCTCGCGCCGTTGCCGGCCAGCGCCGCCAGCTGGGCGCGCACCGCGGCCTGCCTGCCCGGCGCGCTCTGCACGAGCACCCGTGTGATGCGCCCCCGAAGGCCCGCCAGGGCCTGCAGCTGCGCCAGCGGCATCACCGCAACCTGCGCGCCCGCGAGCGCACCGAAGGCTTCCCGGCCGAGCACCGAGTCGACCCGCAGGTCATGTGTGCTCCCGCCGAGGCTCACGCTGACGCTCGCGCCGGCTCCTCTGCGCGCCCCGCCGGCGAGGCCAGCTTCCCGCGCGCTGACCTCGCTGAGTCCCACGCCGCCGGGCGTTAGCGTGGCGATCGGCAGCGTGCGCGCGAGCCCGTCCAGGGAGGCCAGCGCGAAGGTGGTGCCCACCAGGGTCACGCCCGCCGAGCGTCCGTCGGGCCCGGCCAGTGAGCCGCCCGCTTCCAGCAGCGGCGCCGCCCGCACCACGCCGGGTATCGCACGCGCCCGTTCCACGAAGCTCTCGGGGAAGCCCTCCGGTCCCCGCGCCCGCAGCTGCAGGCTCGCCGGTCCGATCACGGCGCGCGTCACTTCTTCGGCGGAGCCTCCGATGCTGGCGCTCGCGAGCATCACCGCGAACATCAGCGCCACCGCCACCGCCACCCCGGCGCCCGCGAACAGCTCCTGGGCCCCGTGCACCCGCAAACGCCGTCTGTAGAAGAACACGAGCGCCCGCGGACGCATCAGCGAGCGCGTGCGCATTCCAGCTCCTCGAGCAGCCCCTCCATCAGCTTGCCGTCCCGCAGCGTGCACCTGCGGTCGGCGACCGCCGCCACCTCGCTGTCGTGGGTGACCAGCACGATCGCCGCCTCGCGCTCCCGCGCCACCGTGCGCAGCAGCTCCACGATCTCCATGCTGCGCACGCTGTCGAGGTTCCCGGTGGGCTCGTCGGCGAGGATCAGCCGCGCCTCTCCCGCCAGCGCTCGCGCGATCGCCACCCGCTGGCGCTCTCCGCCGGAGAGGCGCTCGGGGGTGTGACCCATGCGATCGGCAAGGCCCACCCGCGCCAGCCATCGCGCGGCATGCTCCCGGGCGGCGCGCATCTCCACGCCCCCCAGCAGCAGCTTCAGGGAGGCGTTCTCCAGCGCGGAGACCTTCGGCATCAAACGTGGGGTCTGGTAGACGAAGCCCAGATCCCTCAGCCGGTAGTCGCAGGCCTCCTCCTCGGAGATCCCGCCCAGATCCCTGCCCGCGTAGCGGATCGCGCCCCCGTCCACCCGCTGCAGCGCGGCGATCAGCTGCAGCAGCGTCGTCTTGCCCGACCCGCTGGGCCCCTGCAACGCGAGCATTTCCCCGGCGGCCACCGTGAGGCTCACGCCGTCCACGGCCCGGATCTCCTCCTCGGCGCCGCGATAGTGCTTGACCACCTGCTCCAGTTCCAGCATCTTCAGGCTCCCAAGCGTGTTTTCAGCGGGCAGGTGCCCGACCGCCCCGCGCCCGTCAGCCCGTCGCTCGCCACGTCGACGGCCCGTGCAGCTCCACCACCTGCGCCAGCTCCGGTTGGCGCTCTCCGTGCAGCGCGCCCTCTCGCAGCGCCAGCGCCCGATCGGCGCCCGCCAGACCGGCTGAGAGCGCGCCGGCGCTCGCCAGCACGGCGATGCCCTCGTCGGCCAGCGAGCGCAGCAGGCCCAGCAGGCCGTCGCGCTCCTCGGGCTCCACGCCCGCGGTGGGTTCGTCGATGATCAGCAGTCTCGGCGCCAGCGCCAGCGCTCGGGCGATCGCCACCCGCACCGCCTCGCCCGCGTCGAGCTCGGAGGGTTCCAGCATCGCGCACTCCTCCGCGCCCGCCCGCGCCAGCGCCCGGCGGGCCCGCTCGCGCGCCGGCGCCTCGCGCATCCCCCGGGCCAGCAGGCCGGTGCTCGCGTGTTCGAGCACCACCCGCCCTTCCGCCGGCCGCAGGGCCCGCTGGCAGAAGCCGATCTCCTCGCGGGAGCGTCCGCCGCGCCCGCCGGACACCACCGCGCCGTCGAAGCGCACGAGCCCGCTGTCTGGCGGCTCGATTCCCGCGGCCACCCGCAGCAGCGTCGAGCGCCCGGAGCCCCGCATGCCCCACACGCCCACCAGTTCACCCGCCTCCAGGCTCAGCGACACGTCGCTGAGCACCATGCGTTCGCGCGAGCCCCGCCGGTAGAGCTTGCTCACCCGCTCCAGCTCAAGTAGCGCCATCGGCTCGCGCCCCCGCGCTCGCGAACGCCTGCAGCTTGCTCCTCGCGGCTCCGATCCAGGCGAGCTTCGCTTCGCCCGCCAGCCGGCGATCGTCCTCCACGAGCGCCGCGATCAGCTCCCCGATCGCGTCCTCTTCCCGCCCGCCTGCCCGTCCGCCTCCGCGCGCCTGTTGCAGCAGCACCAGCTCGTAGCGCTCGAGCATCTGCAGCGCCACCTCGGGCTCGCGCGCGAACACCGCCAGCTGGCGCACAAGCAGCTCGGAGTGGCGCTGATCCTCGCGGATCTGGTTCACGAGCCACTCCTGGTAGGCCCGCACGCCCTTCTCGGTGGCGCGATAGTAGAGCCTGCTCTGATGGCCTCCGCCCGCCACGCCGGTGCTCTCGCGCCCGCGCGGCACCTCCTCCACCAGCCCCCGCGTCTTCAGCGCCTTCAGCGAGGCGTAGATGTGGGACTCGCTGCGCAACGGCCGCACGTCGCCGTAGAGACGTTCGAAGCGCTGTGAGAGCTCGTAGCGGTAGCCGGGCCGCTCCACGAGCAGACCCAGCAGAGTCCAGGACACCGGCGACGTGATCGCCTTCGCGTCACGCCCGGGAATGTTCCCCGGGGCGTTTCCCCGCTCTGTGTCCTCGATGCGATCAGCACGTTGATGCTTCATGAACTATCCAGGTTACTTGAAGTTCACAAGGCTCGTATGTCGTGTTTTCTACTGTACCGGGTGTCGCGGTCGTCCCGTCGGTGCGCCGTGTTCCTGACCGGCCCGTCGCCAACGACCCAGTGATCACGGGGGTTTTCGGGGCCCTCAAAGCTTGAACCCTCAAAGCTTGGCTTATCAGCCAAGGCTCCTCTCACGATGATGTGATCCGGCGTGAGAAACGACACGACCACCGGCACGGCCAGGAGAGGACGGACACGCCGTCCGCGCTCTTCCGCGCGGAACGCTGGCGCGTCAGCCATCACGTCACGTCTCGCCAGTCCAGGGCCGGACGTCATCCCCACGACGTCCGGCCCAACGTATTCCGAGGGGCCGGCCGGGAGAGGTGCCGAGCCGTCCGCGGGCACGGGAGCAGTTGAGCGGTGGGACGCCGGAGGGGAAGGCGCCGCGCGGGGCGGCGCCAACCGGGGAGGGAGACGGCGAAGCGCCGCGCGGGGAGGCAGCCGCCGAAAGGGGGTCCCGCGCGCGCGTGCACGCGCGCGCGCGGGCACCGCCGAGCGAAGCTTCGATGGGGGGGAGCGACATGCCCACGCGGACTCCGAGCGGGTGCTGATCGAGCTCACACACGCGCAGATCGAGGAGGTGATGCGCACCGCCGGGGACTCCGGGTCGATGTCGGTGCTGCTCGCCGCCCTGCGCGACGCCCCCGGCAGTCCCGTGCTGGGCGTGGCGGGCTGGGCACAGCCCGCTCAGCTCGAGGACAGGCGACTCTCGCGCTCGCTGCTCTCGGGCCTGCTGGTGCTGTTCTGCTTCTCCCCCGACGGGGGCTATCTGGGGATCGGGGACATCGCGCGGATGCTCGACATGAACACCAGCACCGCCCACCGCTACGTGAGCACCCTGTACTCCGTGGGATTGCTCGAGCGGGATCCGGAACTGCGCAAATACAGGCTCGCCGGCTCCCCCGAGCCGGAGGCCATGTGGAGCGTGTGAGGCGTCGCGGGGCTCAGGCGCCGCCGTAGGAGACCACCAGATCGGTGGCCACCCCCAGCAGGAAGCCCGCGGCGATCATGTACAGGCCGAGGGTGTGGTGGCCGTAGCGGCGCATGCCCGTCCAGATCTCGCCGATCACGTACAGGATGGCGCCGCCGGCGAGGGCGTAGAAGGTGAGCTCCAGCGGCTGGGAGCTCACCTGGTAGCCCACGATGGTGCCCAGGAAGGTGGGCCCGCCGCCCACCAGGCCCGCCACCGCCAGCCAGCGCCAGGAGGGGCGCACGTCCCCCAGGGGTCCCACGATGCCAAAGCCCTCGGTGGCGTTGTGCAGGCCGAAGCCGATCACCAGCACCGTGGCGAGGGCGATCTCGCCGGTCTTGGCGGAAACGCCGATGGCGAGGCCCTCCGCGAAGTTGTGCAGGCCGATGGCCACCGCGATCACCATGCCGGTCTGCAGGGCCCGGCGGCGGGCGTCGTCGGCGGTCAGCCTTGCGGTGGCGATCTGGGCGGGCTCGAGCACGGCCTCGGCGTCGCCGCCGGCCAGCGGGGCGAGCTTGGCGCGGCGCGCGCGCAGCCAGCGCTCGGCGGCGGAGATGCCGGCGGTGCCCACCGTGAAGCCGAGGGCGAGCAGCGCGAACAGGCCGATCGCCCGGCCCAGTTCGCCGGTGCCGGCCTTGTAGGCGCTGAGGGCTTCTTCGACGATGCCCTCGGCGTGCTTGGTGACGTCCATGAAGATGAACGCGAGGATGCCCACCGAGAGCATCGCCAGGCACACCCGGCCGCGCTCGCCCACCGCGTGCATGCGTCCCACGGGCAGGCCGATGAAGATGGTGAGGCCGGCGATCGCGCCGAGGGCCACGGTCTCGCCGAAGCTCATGCGCTGATGCCCGCCCCGTCGGCGCCGCGCGCGCGCGCGCCTGGCGATCGGTAGTTAGGCATACCTAATTTCTACCACAGCGCTCGGGATTCGCGCGTGTCGCCAGCGGGCGCCCAATGCGCGGCCCAAAGCGCGGCCCAAAGGCTCGGCGCGCAGGCGCTGCGCGTCCCGCCGCCGCTTCCGGGAGAATCACACCATGCACGTGACCGCCAAGGCCGACTACGCCGTGCGGGCGGTGATCGAGCTGGCGGCCTCCAGCACGCCGGAGTCCCGGCGCAAGGTCGACGAGCTGGCCCAGGCGCAGGCGATCCCGGTGTCCTTCCTGGAGAACATCCTCACCCAGCTGCGCTCCGCGGGGCTGGTGCGCAGCCAGCGGGGGCCCGAAGGGGGCTACTGGCTGGCGCGGCCGCCGGAGGAGATCAACCTCGCGCAGGTGATCCGGGCGGTGGAGGGGCCGCTGGTGGGCGTGCGGGGTCTGCGGCCCGAGGAGGTGGCCTACAAGGGCTCGGCGGAGTCCCTGCAGCAGGTGTGGATCGCGCTGCGGGCGAACCTGCGCAAGGTGCTCGAGCATGTGACCCTCGCCCAGGTGGCCAGGGGAGAGCTGCCCGAGGAGGTGCTGGAGCTCACGCGCGAAGAGGAAGCCTGGCAGA
>DATJVV010000256.1:0-6126 GCA_035501635.1 Solirubrobacteraceae bacterium
CTCCTCGCCGGCCCCGCAGCCCTCCTGGCCCGCATCCCGGCCCTCCGCGCTCCCCGCCCGGCCCCCCTCGGCCGCCTCGTGCTCACCGCTCAGCAGGGACACCTGCAGCCCCCGAAGCAGCTCCCGCAGCATCCCCGCCAGGTGCTCCCGCAGCCAGGGCACCCCCGAGAACTGCACCGCGTGGGTGATCTCGTGGATGGCCACCCACGCAACCAGCTCCTCGCGATCCACCTTCAAGGTCCGACATGCCGCCAGCAGGTTCGGCTCCACCAGCAGCAGCCGCGCCGGCGTCGAGGAGTCCAGCAGGGCCACGTCGTACTGGCCCAGCACCCGCTGGCTGAGCAGCCCCGTCACCCCTCCCAGCTGGGCCCCCAGCAGGTGCCCCGAGACGGACCGCAGCGACCCCGACAGTCCGTCGCGGCCCTCCGCGGCTCCGCCCGGCCCCCGCAGCGAGGCCAGCACCGGACGCATCGTGGCGAGGTTCGCCGCGATCCACCCTGGCCGATCCACCGCCTCCAGCTGCGGCAGCTCTCCCTCGGGCTGAAGTCCCGTGTACTCGCTCACCCGTCGCGCGAACTCGTGGGCCAGGGGCTGCACCGCACGCACCTGCATGCTCCCCGCCGGCGGCGATCCCGCCACCAGCTCCCCCACCCGCTGCGCCGTTCGCCAGTCGATGGCCGCGGCGGCATCCATGCACATATCCTAGGAGGGTGCGGACCCCTCCCGAGACGCCACTCGACAAGGACGTCGTCGCCTGGACCCGTCTGCTCGCCGATCCCTCCGACGCCTCCGCGGTGGTTCGCGCCCTGGCGCGGCCCCCGATCGAGCTCCGTCAGGTGGACCTCGCCCGGGTGATCCAGATCGCCCGCCGCCGCAAGCTCGACATGCTCGCCGCCCTGCGCGCCGCCCTCGACGCCCCCCAGCTGCCCCCCGAGGCCAGGAGCCGCATCGGCCGCTTCCTGGAGCTTCACGGCGCCGCCGCAGAGGCCCTCGACGCCGCCCGCCCCGACCTCCTGGCCCGGGCGGCCCTCGGCGCCGAGCGAGCCACACCCGAGGGCGCCTCCCGGCGTGAGCACCCAGGCGAGGAGGCCCTGCGGGACATCCAGCGCATCGTCTCCGAAGAGGTCCTCGCGGACGTCCTTCGCATCGGCGCCCACCTCAACGAGTTGCGCCTGGACACCGACCTCGACGTCTCACATGGGCTGGTCCGCTACATGGAGCTCCTCAAGCTCTCCGCCCTCGCCCAACGCCCTCCCGGCCAGTCCCTCGCGGAGACCCTCGCGGACGTGAACGCCCGCCTGCTCGCCGCCGCCACCGCCCTGCAGCGGGAGATCCTCGAGAGCTCCCCCCTGGACGCCACTCTGCTCTCGCTCGAGCGGACCTCCACCGCCGTGAGCCCCAAGCCCGCCCCCGCTCGCTCCTCCGCCACCACCCCTCCCGCCGAGCCCTCCCTGCACCCCTTCCTGCCCCGCAAGGGCGTGGGCCTCGCGCTGTCGGCCTCGGACATCGAGACCTACCGCTCCTGTCCCCTGCGCTACAAGTTCGCCCGCGTCCTTCGCATCCCCACCGAGCCCACCGTCGGCCAGCGCTTCGGCATCGTCGTCCACCAGGTGCTCGAGCGCTACCACTCCGCCGGCGGTCGCACCCTCGCACAGCTCATGGACCTCCTGGAGGCCAGCTGGCGCCGCGCGGGCTTCGCCGACGGTGGCCGCGACGAGCGCGAGCTCCACGCCAAGGCCCGCCTGGCCCTCGAGCGCTACCACGCCCGCCTGCACACCCAGGAGGCCGAGCCCGTGTGGTTCGAGCGCCAGTTCACCCTCCAGATCGGCCCCCACCACCTGCGCGGCCGTGTGGACCGTGTCGATCGCCTGCCCGAGGAAGCCTACGAGCTGATCGACTACAAGACCTCCAGGCCCAGGCCCCGAGAGGAGCTTGGCGAGGACGTCCAGCTCTCCCTCTATGCCCTCGCCGCCCGCGAGTCCTGGGGCCTTCAGGCGGTCACCGGCGCCTACTACCACGTGCTCGACGACCTCAAGGTGAGTCTGCCCCGGGAGGCCCGACCCGAGCGGGTGCGCGACACCGTGATGGAGGTGGGCGAGGGCATCCTCGCCCAGCGCTTCGATCCCACCCCCTCCAGGGCCGCATGCTCGCTGTGTGACTTTCGCATCGTCTGTCCCGCCGCCGAGCGCTAGCGAGCGCGCCGCACCACTCGCTCAGGGCCGCGGGCCGCGCTGCTTGAGAAAGCGTTGGAATTCCCGCTCCAGCACGTCCCCGGAGGGCACCTGCCTGGTGGCCAGCTGGGGGTCGCTGTCTGCCTCCTGCTCCAGACGTTCCACGAAGGCGGAGATCTCGGGGTCGCACTGCACCGCCGCCGCCACCTGGCGTTCGTAGTCCTCCGCGGCCTCCTCGAGCTCGCTGGCGTTCACCGACACGTTCACCAGCAGTTCCACCTTGCGCACCAGCGCCAGCGCCGCCTTGGGATTGCTGGCGGCGGCCACGTAGTGGGGTACCCCCGCCCAGAGGCTCGCTGAGGGCATCTCCGCTTCCAGGCAGCACACGTGCAGCGCCCCGAGGATGCCCGTGGGGCCCTCGTATGTGGAGGCTTTCACGCCGAGGCTTTCAATCAACGGCAGATCCGAGGCATAGCCGGTCATGGACACCGGCCGCGAGTGCGCCACGTCCCCCAACAGGGCCCCAAGGGTGATGATCATCTCGACGCCGAGGGCTTCCGCCAGGTCGATCAGGTGGCTGCAGAAGGACCGCCACCGCATCGAGGGCTCCACCCCTCGCACCAACACCAGGTCCCGGGCCGCTCTGGGAGCGTGGCCTTCGAAGATCTCCACCGTCGGCCACGTGAGCCCCCGCGACCCTTCCGTGGTGTGGCGGATCAGCGGCCTGTTTGCCTGGAAGTCGAAGAACTCCTGCGGGTCATAGTGCGCGAAGCGCCTGGCTTTCAGGGTGCGCATGAACAGACCCACCGCGTTGGAGGCCGAGTCTCCCGCATCGTTCCAGCCCTCGAAAGCGCACACCATCGCCGGCTTGCGCAGGTTCTCGGGCTGGTGATCCCAGATCAGCGGGGGCATGGCATTCACCGTACAGGATGTCCTCGAAGTCGCCGGTCCCTGTTCCTGATATGAGTCTCGCGTGGCGTTGGACCCGCAGGCCAATCAAGCGCCGCAGGGATGCTGCCGATGGTGTCTTGATGGCCTCCGCCGCCCTCGAGAACCCACCCGCGGGCACCCCCGCCGACGGTCCTGAGAGTCCCTCCGAGAGAGTGTCCGAGGGTCGCGCGGTCGCTCTGGAACGCACCCCCAAGGGCCTCTATCCCGCACGCGAGCTCGGACGCTCGAGCCGCATGATCGGCGAGGTGGCCGTGGACCTCGGCTTCGCCGAGCGCCACGAGGTGGACCGGGCGGTGAAGCTCGCCAAGGAGCAGCGCAAGCAGACCGGCGAGATGCTCGTCCACGAGGGCGTCCTCCGCCAGGACCAGCTCGCCCGGGTGGTGGCCGAGCGCTTCGGCCTGGACTACGTCGACCTCTCCGTGTTCGACATCGACATGGGCGCCGTCCAGCTCATCGGCCCCGAGGCCGCCAAGCGCTACCACGCCGTGCCCATCGGCTTCGCCCCCGACGGCTCCCTGCTGCTGGCCACCGCCGACCCCACCAACGTCCTCACCATCGACGACGTCGCCATGATCACCGGCCGCAAGGTCCGCGTGGCCGTCGCCTCCGCCGAGGACCTCACCATGCTCCTCACCCGTTTGGCGGGCATGGACGAAACCATCGAAGACATCCTCGGCGAGGACCACGAGGCCGACATCGCCGCCGCCGCCGCCGAACCCGAGGGCCTGGCCGAGGAGGCCGACAACGACGCCCCCATCATCCGCCTCGTGCACTCCATCATCGCCCAGGCCGTCCAGCAGGGCGCCTCCGACATCCACGTCAACCCCGAAGAGGGCGACGCCAAGGTGCTCTTCCGCGTCGACGGCGTCCTCGCCCCCGCCGCCACCATCAAACGCCGCATGGCCACCGGCGTGGTCTCCCGCATCAAGATCATGGCCGACCTCGACATCGCCGAGCGCCGCGTCCCCCAGGACGGCCGCCTGGCCCTCACCATCGAGGGCCGCCGCGTGGACATCCGCGTGGTCACCCTCCCCCTCGTCCACGGCGAGGGCGTGGTGATGCGCATCCTCGACAAGGGCGTCACCATCCAGGGCCTTCAGTCCCTGGGCATGGCCCCCGACGAGCTCGCCCGCTTCCAAGCCGCCATCGCCAGGCCCAGCGGCGCCGTCCTCGTCACAGGCCCCACCGGCTCGGGCAAGTCCACCACCCTCTACGGCGCCCTCCACGTCCTCAACGACGGCGAGCGCTCCATCCTCACCATCGAGGACCCCGTGGAGCAGCGCATCCCCGGCATCAAGCAGATGCAGATCGCCCCCAGGGCCGGCGTCACCTTCGACGTGGGCCTTCGCTCCATGCTCCGCGCCGACCCCGACGTGATCATGGTGGGCGAGATCCGCGACGCCGAGACCGCCCACATCGCTGTGGAGGCCGCCCTCACCGGCCATCTCGTGCTCTCCACCCTCCACACCCGCGACGCCCCCTCCGCGCTGGGCCGGCTCATCGACATGGGCATCGAGCCCTTCCTCGTGTCCTCCGCCATCGACTGCATCGTCGCCCAGCGCCTGTTGCGCCAGCTCTGCGAGCACTGCAAGCGTCCCCTCGAGGTCCCCGACTCGGTGCTCGCCGACCACGGCCTCGCCGGCGCCCAGCCCTTCGAGCCCGTGGGCTGCTCCCGCTGCGCCGCCACCGGCTATCGCGGCCGTCTGGGCATCTACGAGGTCATGTCCGTCACCGAGCACATCCGCGCCCTCATCCTCGAACGCGCCTCCGTGGACATCATGGTCACCATCGCCGAACGCGAAGGCATGCGCCGCCTCCGCGACGACGGCCTGCAGAAGGTCCGCCAGGGCCTCACCTCCATCGCCGAGGTCCAGCGCATGACATCCAGCCTGCTGGCCTAGGACGGCCAGCCGCCCGCGCTCGGGCGCGCCAACCAAACCGGGCCGGCAGGGCGAGCTGGCGCATCGTGCATCGATCCTGGATGCGCCAGCTCGCGATTGCGCTATTTGTGGCCCTTGGAGCCCGAGCCGGCCTTGCTGGAGGCCTTCTTCCTGCTCGCCCCCTGCTTGCCCTTGTCCTTGCCCTTCTTCTTGGACCTGTGCCTGTGCTTGGGCGGCGCCGCCTTGGGGCTCAACCGCGTGCCCCCAGATTGGGCGTCGGGTCTGCAGCCGGTGGGCCTGCCCAGGTCGAAGGGTCCGGAGATCGCCTGCGTGACCACCCCCTTTTCGAGGTACGCGTACACCACCGTCAGCAGCACGTCCACCCGGGGCTCCCTGCACAGGGCCGTGCCGATCGAGAACTGCCCGGCGATCGTCTCGTAGCCGCCCTTCGTGGAGCCCACGCAGTTCGCCGCGTAGCCCGGGATTTCACCCGAGCAGGAGAACGTGTCCGTGAGCGGGTTCCTGGTTGCGTTTTCGCTCACCACCGGCGAGGCGCTCACGCCCGTGACGGGCACCTGCGCCTGCAGCTGGTAGCCCGTGATGGGTCCGTCGCAGTAGAAGGAGTACGCCACCTGCTGTTCTTCGCTGCCCACTTCCGGCTGGCCCGCCGCGAGGCTTCCCAGGCAGGAGTAGTTGTTGGGGTTGGATTCTTCCGCCCGCACGATCGCGGGGGTCGCGAGCAGCAGGGCGAAGCAGCCCAGCATTGCCCCGAGCCACCAGGTGGTCTTGCGGTTGGTCGTTTTCAGTAGCTGCAATGTGGGTCTCCGTTCCTGTTCCTGTTCGTTTGACTGCGTTGTCCGCCCTAGTGCAGGAGCGCTTCCAGGCTCCGCACGGGTGAGGTCGGGTCGTAGGCCCGCGAGGGGCGCGCCCCCCTCCTGACGTGCGCTGACATCAGCAGCACCCCCGCCGGGGGTTCCGCGCTCAGCGTCGCCGTGGCGGCTCCCGCCGGCAGGCCGCTCGCCGTGGCGTTGCCCACGGCGCCGAAGGTGATCACGATCAGTCCCCGTTCCCGGTAGGAGGAGCTGGATGTGATCGTGGGGATGGTCTGCTTGAGGAAGTTGTCG
>DATJVV010000257.1:0-5760 GCA_035501635.1 Solirubrobacteraceae bacterium
GGAGGGGCGGGAGCGGTGCGGCGGATGCGCAGGAGCACGGAGTCGACGTTGGGCACGGGCGAGAAGACGGTGCGGGAGATGGGACGCACGATGGTCACCTCGCCGGCGAGCTGGGCGAGGACGGAGCTCGCGCCATAGTCGCCGGCGCCGGGGGAGGCGGCGAGGCGCAGGCCGACCTCGCGCTGGATCATGGCCAGCCACAGGGCGATGGAGGGCAGCTCCTCGATGGTGCGCAGCAGCAGGGTGGCGGCGATGCCGTAGGGGAGGTTGGCGACGAGCTTGTCGGGGCGGGGACGCAGGGCGGCGAGGTCGAGCTTCATCGCATCGCCCCAGTGGATGTCGACGTTCGACTGTCCCGCGAGAGCGGCGCCGAGGGGCTCGCGCAGGCGCTCGTCCACCTCCACGACATGCAGCCGGCGAACCCGCCGTGCCAGGCGAGCCGAGAGGACCCCCTCTCCCCCACCCACCTCCAGCACCACGTCCTCGGGGGAGAGCTCGGCGGCGCGCTCGATGACGCCGAGGATGTTGGGGTCGCGCAGGAAGTTCTGGCCGAGCTCGCGGGTGCGGCGGGAGGCGGCCATCACCAGCCGAACACGCGGGCGGCGTTGGCCTCGAGCAGGCTGTCGAGCTCGTCGAGGCTGAGCCCCCTGAGCTCGGCGATGGCGCGGGCGGTGTGGATCACGAAGGCGGGCTGGTTTCGCTGCTTGCGCACGGCCTGGGGGGTGAGGTAGGGGGCGTCGGTCTCCACCAGCAGGCGCTCGGCGGGGGCCTCGCGAGCGGAGGCGGCGAGATCGTGGGCGCTTTTGTAGGTGACGTTGCCGGCGAAGGAGAGCATGTAGCCGCGGGACACGCACTCCGCGAGGTGGGCGGGCATGGAGAAGCAGTGCATGATCACGCTGACGCCGTGCGCTTCCTCGGCGAGCTGGTCCAGGGTGGGGCGCTCGGCGGCGCGGGAGTGGATGACCAGCGGCTTGGCGGTGTCGCGGGCGAGGGCGATGTGGGCGGCGAAGGCCCGGCGTTGGTCCTGGGGAGAGGCGTGATCGCGGTAGAAGTCCAGGCCCGTCTCGCCGATGGCCAGGCAGCGAGGGTGAGCGGCCAGCTCGCGCAGCTCGGCGAGGTCGGCCTGCCCGAAGCCGGTGGCGGAGTTGGGGTGGCGGCCCACGGCGGCGTACACGGCGGGGAAGCGCTCGGCGGCGGCGAGGGCGGCACGGCAGGAGGCGGAGTCGGTGCCGACGGTGAGCATGCGGGTGAGTCCGGCGGCGAGGGCTTCGGCGACGAGCTGCTCGTCGGGGGGCTCGCAGAGGTCGAGATGGGTGTGGCTGTCGATCACGCGGGCGGGGGCGTCGGTCAGGCGGGCTCGGGGGCCTTGGGGAAGAGCACCTCCAGCGCCCGGACCTGCGCGACGGCGCCCGCGCCGAGGCGAGCGCCCGCGAGGGCGCGATCGGGGGCGCCGAGGGCCTCCAGGAGTCGCTCGGAGCTGGCGGGCAGGTAGGGCCAGAGGAGCACCGCGAGCACGCGCAGGCCCTCCACCAGGGTGCGCAGGACCTCGTCGAGCTCGCCCGCGCGATCGGGCTCCTTGGCGAGCCGCCAGGGGGCGCGCTCCTCCACGTAGCGGTTGAGGCGGCGCACGCGCCGCCAGATCTCCTCCAGGGCGCCGGTGAGCTCGATGGCGTCGATCTGCTCGCAAACGCGGTCGGGCAGGCCCGCGAAGTCCGGCGCGAGCAGCGGGTCGGGCGGGCCGGGGGGCACGGCGCCGTCGCGGTAGCGGGCGACCATCGCCAGGGTGGGGCTGGCGAGGTTGCCGAGGTCGTTGGCGAGCTCGCTCTCGTAGCGCTGCTCGAAGGCGGCGGTGGAGACGGAGCCGTCCTGGCCGAAGGAGACGTCGCGCAGCAGGTAGAAGCGCAGGGCGTCGGCGCCGAAGCGATCGATGACCTCGAACGGGTCCAGGACGTTGCCCAGTGACTTGGACATCTTCTCGCCCTCCATCAGCAGATAGCCGTGCACGAACACGCGCCCCGGCAGCTCCAGGCCGGCGGCCATCAGCAGGGCGGGCCAGTAGACGGTGTGAAAGCGCAGGATGTCCTTGGCGATGAGGTGGCAGTTGGCGGGCCAGAAGGCGCCGGTGAGATCGCTGCCGGGGCGGGCGTAGGAGAGGGCGGAGTAGTAGTTCAGGAGGGCGTCGAACCACACGTAGAAGACGTGCTCGGGATCCCACGGCACGGGCACGCCCCAGGTGAGGCGCTGGCGGGTGAGGGGCACGTCGCGCAGGCCCGAGCGGATGAACGAGAGGGCCTCGTTGCGGCGGGTGGCGGGGGCGACGAGATCGGGACGCTCGGCATAGAGGTCTTCGAGGGGCTGCTGGAAGGCGGAAAGGGCGAAGAAGTAGTTCTGCTCCTGTTCGCGGGTGAGCTCCACATGGTGGATGGGGCAGCGGTTGCCCTCGTCGATCTCGATCTCGTTCTCGGCCTTGAAGTCGGCGCAGCGGGGGCAGTACCAGCCCTCGTACACCCCCTCGTAGACGTGGCCGGCGGCGTGGACGCGAGCGAGCACGTCCTGGACCACGGCCATGTGCTGGGGGTCGGTTGTGCGGATGAAGAAGTCGTTGGAGGCGCCCAGCCGGGGGGCGAGGGCCCTGAACCGCTCGGCGTTGCGGTCGGCGAGCTCCTGGGGGGATATGCCCAGGGCGTGGGCGGCGTCGGCGACGGGCTCGCCGTGCTCGTCGGTGCCGGTGAGGAAGAACACCTCCTCCCCGCGCTGGCGGTGGTGGCGGGCGAGGACGTCGGCGGCGATGGTGGTGTAGGCGTGCCCCAGGTGGGGGGCGGCGTTGACGTAGTAGATGGGGGTGGTGACGTAGAAGGACATCGACCGTTCAGGCTACCCGCGGTCCGCCCGGGACGCCCGCGGAGCCCGCTCGGGCCCCCGCGGAGATGGCTCGGACCCACAGGAGATCGCCGGCGCCGCCCGCGGGGATTCGGCCGGAGCGATGACGAGCACGATCTCGCCCTTCGGGGGGTGCGCGGCATAGCGCTCGGCGAGCTCGGCGGCACCGGCGCGGAGGACCTCTTCGTGGAGCTTGGTGAGCTCGCGGCAGACAGCCACGGGACGCTGTGGATCGATCTCGGCCAGGAGCGCGAGGGTGGCGGGCAGGCGCTTGGGGGACTCGAAGGCGATCAGGGTGTCGGGGGCGTCGCGGAGCATGCGCTCGCGCTGGCCGCGCTTGCGGGGCAGGAAACCCACGAAGCACCAGCGGGCGACGGGAAGGCCGGAGGCGACGAGGGCCACGGGGACGGCGCTCGGCCCCGGCAGGACCTCCACAGGGATCTCGGCGACCAGGCAGGCGCGCACCAGCTGAAAGCCGGGATCGGAGAGCACGGGCATGCCGGCGTCGCTGACGAGAGCGACGGTGTGCCCGGCGAGCATGCGAGCCACGAGCTCCCGGGCGCGGGGGGCTTCGTTGCGCTCGTGGTAGCTGAGCAGGCGGGCGGCGGAGATGCCGTGGCGGGCGAGCAGGGCGCCGGTGCGGCGGGTGTCCTCGCAGGCGAGCACGTCGGCCTCCGCGAGCGCTCGGAGCACCCGCAGGGTGATGTCCTCCAGGTTGCCGATCGGCGTGGGACAGACGAGCAGGCGACCGGGAATCGGAGGGTTCTGGGCGCTCATCTCGCAAATATAGGTTCAGCGCATCTTTCAGCGACTTCTCCGGCGATGGCTCTGGACTCCGAACAGCGACCCCAATACACCCGATACCGGTCCGGCCGGGGCCCGCTGCGCGGGCACGGCGACGGGGGCGTCGGGGCGATCGCCGACGAGCGGAGGGCCCACGGGGACGGCCCGGGCGGGGGCTGGCGGGATTGGCGGGAGAAGATCACGCTCAAACGGTTGATCGTGGGGTTCCTGGCGCTGGTGTGCGGCTGGATCGCGCTTTCGCTGGTGGTGTTCCTGTTGAGCTCGCACTTCGCGCGCACCTCTCCGCCGAGCGACGTGGCGAGCGTGTTGGCGCCGGCGGGCTTCCCGCTGACGTCGGCCAACAACATCCTCGTGCTGGGCTCGGACCGCCGCCAGAAGAACAGCCGGGAACCGGGGGCGCAAACCACGGGCTTCGGGCGGTCGGACACGATCATGCTGATCCGCACCGGCGGCGGGCACGCGGCGCGGCTGTCGATCCCGCGGGACACGGTGGTTGAGATCCCGGGGCACGGGCCGCGGAAGATCAACGCGGCGCACGAGTACGGGGGGCCGGCGGAGTCGATCTCGGTGATCGGGCACTGGCTGGGCGTTCCGATCAACCACCTGGTGGAAGTGAACTTCGAAAACTTCCCCCAGCTGATCGACGCGATGGGCGGGGTGAGCTACAGCGGCGGCTGCGTGGTGTCGCGCCTGGACGGGGGTTCGGCGAACGGGGGCTTCACGCTGCGGCTGCCCGCGGGCACGCACCACCTGGACGGCAGGCAAGCGCTGGCGCTGGCGCGCACGCGCGAGAACCTGTGCGCGCCCAACGAGACGGACATCCAGCGCGAGGAACACCAGCAGGCGCTGTTCAACGACATGAAGAGCCGGCTGCTGTCTCCCTCGAGCTTCCTGCGCCTGCCGCTGATCGCGTGGAACGCTCCCCCGGCGATCATCTCCGACATGAGCGGCCCGGAATTGGCAGGCATGTTCGGTGCGCTCGCAATCGCGGGCACGCCGGCCACGCACGTGCTGGAGCCCACGGGGCAGGTGACGTTGCCCAGCGGCGAAGAGGGCCTGACGGTGTCAGAAGCGGCGCGGCGGGCGGACGTGGCTCAGTTCATGGCCGGCTGAGACCTGCGCCGTCCCGAGGAGCCGCCCGAGCCCGAGCCCTTGCCGGCGCCGGCGGGCTTGGCGGGAGCGGAGGAGGTCGCGGGCTTGCTCTCCTTGGGCGCCTTCGTCGCGTCGGCGGACGAGCCGTCGCAGCTCTTGCCCGTACCATCGCCCTCGCTCTTGGCCTCCCCGCCGGGCGAGCTCTCCGAGCCGTTGGCGGCGGCGGCGGTTTCGCGCTGGCGCTTGCGAGTGCCGTAGTCGGTGTTGTAGAAGCCCTTGCCCTTGAAGTGGACGGCGGGGGGGTGCAGCACCCGCTCCACCGGCACGCCCGTGTCGGGGTCGTGGGTGAGGGGCTCGTCGCTGAAGGACTGCACGAGCTCGAAGGTGCTCCCGTCGGGGCGCCTGTACTCGTAGATCGGCATTGGCAGTGCGATTATAGGAGTGCCAGGCGGCCGTTCTAGTCGGCCATCAGGGCGCGAGCGCAGAGGATGCCGGCCTGGACGGTGGCGGCGAAGTCCCGGTCGGGCTCGGCGAGCATGCGCAGGGCGAAGCCGTCGCCGATCGAGAAGAGAATCTCGGCCACGGCGTCGGGCTCGGCGCGGAGATGCAGGACGCCATCGCGCTGTGCGGTGGCGAGCATCTCGGCGACGTGTTCGCGCATCCCCCGGTTGAGCTCTGCGTACTCGGCGGCGATGTCGGCGTTGCGGCGCGAGAGGGTGAAGAGCTCGAACAGGAGCGTCACGAAGTCGGGGTCCTCGCGAACGGTCTCCTGGAGGTTCTGGGCCATCAGGGCGATGAAGTCCTCGGCGCTGCGAGCGTCGGCGAGCTGGCGCTCGAGTTGAGCCATGCGCAGCTCGCAGTCGTGGCGGACGGCCTCGACGAGGAGCTTCTCCTTGGTGCCGAAGTAGTAGTGGAGCAGGCCCCGCGAGACGCCCGCCTCGCGGGCGACGTGGTCGAAGGTGGAGCCGGCGCTGCCGCGCCTGG
>DATJVV010000258.1:0-7879 GCA_035501635.1 Solirubrobacteraceae bacterium
GCAGCGCACCATCGTGGACTTGCCACAGCCCGAGGGGCCGATGATCGCTGTCACCTCGTTGGCGTTGAACTCCAGGTCCACTCCCTTGACCTGTTCGGCCTCCCCGTAGAAGGCCCGCAGGCCCTGCAGGCGCACCGCGAGGCCCGCGAGCGGCTGTGCCGCTTCCGACACGGGCTCCCCCGCGCCCGCCGTCACGGGCGCGGGCGCGCCCTCCCGGGGGCGCTCGGGCAGCACGGGAGCCCCTTCAGGCAAGACGGCTCCGGCGGGCGATCAGGCGGGCGAGGACGTTGAGCACGAGGATCATGGCGACGAGGGTCAGCGCTGCCCCCCACGCACGGTTTACCACGGCGGTGGTCGGCGAGGTGACGTCGTTGTAGATCTGCACCGGCAGGGAGTTCGTGAATTCGCTCAGGTTGGTGCTCAGCTTGAACGTCGCCCCCGCCGTGAACAGCAGCGGCGCGGTCTCCCCGGCCGCCCGCGCGATCGCCAGCAGGATGCCCGTCGTCAGGCCGGGCAGCGCCGTGGGCAGCACCACCCGCCAGACCACCCTCCAGCGCGGCGCCCCCAGCGCCAGCGCCGCCTCGCGCAGGGAGCCCGGCACCAGCAGCAGGATCACCTCCGCCGAGCGCGTCACCACCGGCAGCATCAGCAGCGCCAGCGCGATCGAGCCCTTGTAGCCCGCGTAGGTGGAGCCGGTGCCCACGATCAGGGCGATGTACACGAACAGCCCGAAGATGATCGAGGGCACCCCCGTGAGCACGTCGATGAAGAAGCGCACCGTGTGCGCGAACCAGCCGCCCCGCCCGTACTCGATCAGCCACAGCGCCACCCCCACGCCGATCGGGATCGCGATCACCGACGCCAGCGCCACGATCTCGATCGTGCCCACCACCGCGCTGCGGATGCCCCCGATCGAGGAGCTCTTGAAGAACGTGTTGCCCGTGGGGTCCGTCGTGAAGAAGCTCCAGCTCCAGGTGCTGAGCCCTTTCGCCAGCAGGTAGGCCACGATCAGCACCAGCGGGATCAGCGCGAGGATCGTCCCTCCCAGGACGCTCGTGCGCGCGATCCGATCGCGCCGGCGCCGCGCGGGGCTCAGGGAGTGGCGCGCCAGGCGCTCGCGCGTGTCGAGGGCGGCCTGCTCCATCCCGCTCATCCCCTCACAGCCCCGGTGTGCCCGCGATCGCCGGCGGGCCCGTGCCGGCGGGGTCCAGGGCGCCGCCCCGCGGCGCGCGCACACGCTCGGCCCGCAGCACGATCACCCGCGCGATCGCGTTCACCAGCAGCGTCAGCACGAACAGCACCAGGCCCGCCGCGAACAGCGCGGAGCGGTGCAGCCCCACGGCCTCGCCGAACTCGTTGGCGATCACCGCCGCCAGGCTGTTGCCCTGGGCGAACAGGTGGGTGGGCATCCGCGTGGCCCCCCCGATCACGATCGTCACCGCGATCGTCTCCCCGATCGCCCGTCCCAGGCCGAGCATCGCGCCACCCACGATCCCTCCGCGGCAGTAGGGCAGCACCGCCAGACGGATCATCTCCCAGCGCGTGGCCCCGAGGCCCAGCGCCGCCTCCTTGTGATCGGAGGGCACGGTGCTCATCACCTCCCGCGCGATCGCGCTCACGATCGGCAGGATCATGATCGCGAGGATCAGCCCCGCGTTGAAGATGTTGGGGATCGTCACCAGGCCTCCCCCCACGAACGGGATGAACGACAGCCGGTCGGCGATCCACTGCTCGGGGCTCTGCAGCTTGGGCGCCAGGTAGAAGATGCCCCACAGCCCGTACACCACCGAGGGCACCGCCGCGAGCAGCTCGATCAGCACCGTCACCGGCGAGCGCAGCCGCGCCGGGCACAGCTCGGTCGCGTACAGCGCCGTGGCCACCGCCACCGGCACGCCGATCGCCAGCGCCAGCGCCGAGGTGATCAGCGTCCCCAGCAGCATCGGCAGCGCGCCGAACTGTTCGCCCGAGACGTTCCAGGTTTCCCCGAAGGTGAACCCCAGCACGCCGAACCGCGCGAACGCCGGCCGCGCTTCGCCCACCAGGCGGAAGAAGAAGTAGACGATCAGCGCCAGGATCGCCGCGGCCAGCGCGGTGAGCCCGTACTTCAGGGCGCGATCGGGAAGGCGCGCGAGCGGCGGGCGCTCGAGGGTCGAGCGCCCGCCCGCTCTGAGGGTGCTGGCCTCCACGCGCCTTAGGTTAGGCCGATCAACCGATCGAGGCGCCGTTGCACTTCAGCTTGGTCACCTGTTCCTTGGACTTCGGCAGGATCGAAGCCGGCAGCTTCGCGTAGTCGGCCTGCGCGAGCACCGACTGACCTTCGCCGAGGCCGTATTCCAGGAACTTCACCACGCCCTTCGCCGCCGCTTCCCCGCCCGGCAGGCCGGCCTTGCAGGCGTCTTCGTAGACCACGATGAACGTCTGCGAGGTGATCGGGTAGGCGTTCGCGCCGCTGGGGTTGGACACCTTGATGCCCAAATTCGCCGGCACCGTGATGTCTTCGCCCGCCGCGCTCGTGGATTCCAGGCTCGGCGCCACGAAGTTGCCGGCCTTGTTCTTCACCGACGCGTAGGTGAAGTTGTGCTGCAGCGCGTAGGCCTGCTCGACGTAGCCCACCGCGCCCGCGGTCTGCTGCACCGCGCCGGCAACGCCCGCGTTGCCCTTCGCGCCCGTGCCCGTGGGCCACTGCACGTCCTTGCCTTCGCCCACCCTTTCCTTCCATTCCTTATCCACCGCGGAGAGGAAGCCGGTGAAGCCCGCGCTCGTGCCCGAGGAGTCCGAGCGGTGGATCACCGTGATCGGCGTGCTCGGCAGCGACACCCCGGGGTTCAGGGCCTTGATCGCGGGGTCGTCCCAGGTCTTGATCTTGCCCATGTAGACGTCCGCGATCGTGCTCCCTTCCAGCTTCAGCCCCGTCTTCACGCCCGGCAGGTTGTAGGAGACCGTGATCGCCCCCAGGAACATCGGGATCTGCAGCACCTTGCCGTTGCGTTCCAGCGCCAGGAATTCCGCGGGCTTCAGCGGCGGGTCGCTGGCCCCGAAGTCCACCGTCTTGGCCCCCAGCGAGGTCACTCCCGCGCCGGAGCCCACCGCCTGGTAGTTCACCGTCAGGCTTTCGCCCGCCAGCGAGGAGCCCCACTGCTGGTAGACGGGCGCCGCGAACGTCGAGCCGGCGCCGGAGATCGTCGTGGGGGACGAGCTCGACGAGCTCGAGCTGCCGCACGCGCCCAGGCCGAGCGCGAGCGTGGCGACGCCCGCGAGCGCGCCGATCTTCTTCTGGATCACAGATCCTCCTCTTCTGGGGGTTGTCCCCGGGCACGCCGGGGGAGCCTCCGCGCAGTTGCTGCAGGCGGCATCCGGCGGTCCCCGAGGTGTGTGCCGCCAGTCTTGTTACTCGCCGCCGGCCCCGTTGTGAAGATTTCGTGAAAGCGACTCGTGAGCCCGTGAAAGCGACTCGTGAGCCTGCTCGGCCGCGCCGTCCGGCGAGGGCTGGGGCTGGAAGCGATAGCCGAAGCCCGGGTGGGTGTGGATGAAGCGCCGGTCCGGCAGCGCCGCCTCCAGCTTGCCCCGCACCTTGCTCACGTACACGTCCACCGAGCGGTCTCCCGACCGCAGCTCTCCGCCCCACACCTCCCCGTAGAGCTCCTCCCGCGTCACGATCGTCCCCGAATGACGCGCCAGCGCCGCCAGCAGCTCGAACTCCCGCACCGAGAGCATCAACGCCCGCCCTGTGGCCAGCACGAGACCCTCGCCGAGCCTGATCTCCAGTTCGCCCGCGTAGAGCGTGCCCATTCTGTCGGCCGTTGCCTCCACCGGCGACAAAGCCTCCCCAGCGGGGCCTCCACGGGGGGTTGCGAAGTCGTGATCGACTCGTGAACAAGTCGTGAAGAGGCGCTGCAAGGGGGCGGTTTTGGGTATGCGCCCGCAACCAGCTCCCACGGGAAGCTCGGTGGCCTTGGTCGTGCTCACCGCCACGCTAAGGATCGGCCACTCCGCCCCCATCAGATTGCCCGTCCCGGGCCGACGTAAAGGCGCCCGCAGCCTGACACAGTGTAATTATTGTGTGCTAGCCTCCTCGTATGCCCTCTTCGACCGTACGGAAAGCCGCGAAGGGGAAGCCTTTCAGCATTCGCCTCTCCTCTTCGACAGATCGTCTCGTGGGCGAGGAGGCGCTTCGTACGCGCCGCTCGAAGAGCGCTATCGTCGAGGCACTCACCGAGGAGGCCGCGCGCGCACGGCGGTTTGCCGGCCTGGGCTTCCGTGGCGAGGACGCCGAACGACGCCCATGGGTGATCGGCACCGGCTTGGACGTGTGGGAGATCGTGCAGATGCTCGAGGACCTCGGCTCGGTCGAGGCATTGGTGCAAGACACCGATCTGAGCGAGGCTCAGGTGCGACTCGCGATCGCCTATCGCGCGAGCTACCCGGAGGAGATCGACGAGGCTGTGGCCCAGAACCGCCGCCCGGTTGAGGAGTGGCGGGAGCTCTACCCGTTCGTCGCCTTCGAATCGCGGACGTAGCGGCGCGTTGCGGCTGCTGCTCGACGCGAACCTCTCCCCCCGCCGCATAGCCGCGCCACTGCGCGATGCCGGCCATGACGTGTTGGCGTTGGCGCAAGACAAGGCCTACGAGGGACTTCCCGACCCACGCGTAATCGAGCTCGCAGCGGCCGAGGAGCGCGTGCTGGTGACGCGCAACGCACACGACTTCGCGCCGCTGGCCCGCTCCTGGGCCGAGGCGGGCAGAAGCCATGCGGGCATCATCCTCATCTGGACTCTGGATCACGGCCAGTTCGCCGAGATCCTGGCCGGGATCGAGCGGATGCTCGTGCTCCGCCCCCGGCCTCAGCAGTGGCGCGATCTCACGGTCGGGTTCTGAGCGGCTCGCGAGCCACAGCGATCCTCCAACCACCATAATCTGCGGCGATGTCGGCGAGCGCGGACCACGAACGGGCGATGCGGCCTGCCCCACCCCGGGTAGAGGGGAGACGATGAGCCCGCGCAGCGACGAGGTCACCCTCGCGAGCCTGCTGGCGGACGCGGGGAGCAACGTAGAGCGGGCGAGCCGGGTGCTGCGGGACCTGCTGGCCCAGTTCCCCGAGCACGCGCCTCGGGCGCGGGAGCTCTCCGAATGCGAGCGGAAGGGGGATCGGATCACCCACGACATCATCCACCGGCTGGCCACGAGCCGGCGCCTGCGCGAGCCCTTCGGGGCGGGCGACGGCTACGCGCTGGCGACGGCGATTGACGACGTCGTGGACTACGTCGAGCAGGCGGCGGCGCAGCTGGACCTCTATGGCGTGGAAGCGCCGATGGAGCAGGCGGCGGCCTTCGCGGAGGTGCTGGTGGCGGCGTCCGGCGAGATCTCGAGCGCGCTGCGCGAGCTCTACGGCGACGAGGACCTGAGCCCGCACCTCGTGGAGATCCACCGCTTGGAGAACGAGGGCGATCGCCTGCAACGCGATGCGGTGGCCTCGCTGTTCGCGGGGGGCATCGACCCGATGGTGGTGATCCGCTGGAAGGACATCTTCGAGTCCCTGGAGGGGGCGGTGGACGCCTGCGAGACGGTGGCGCACGTGCTGGAGGGGATCGCGCTCAAGCGCGGCGGGAGCTGAGGCCGCGAGGTATCGATCAAGGCGACGTAATGGGCCGCGCCACAAGAGGACCTGCCGGTGTCGGGGAGGAGAGCATCGCGTCGTCACCCTGGTGCGCTCGCCGACAATGGAGGGATCGGAGGGAGAACTCCTGTTAAGGAGCCCTATCCCTTCCGACCCCTCGTGGTCTTTAGTGGCCTAACGCCGGTTGTTTTTCCTGATCGCCAATAGTTCCAGGACGATCAGTCCGAATACCAGTGTCAGGGCAGCCCACGAGACCTCGCCCGGATGGGTCATTTGATCACCTCCGTTCGGGCAGGAACCACGCTGCCACGTCATCTGCCAGAAAGCAATCTCCGTTCACAAAAACGACACAATCCGCAACATATGGATGTCGTTTCCGGTGATATTCAGCCGATCGCGCTTTCCGTGGAGGGTGTGTCACCATACAAAAAGGGTCCTGAACCTTGGTCCAGGACCCGCGTTCCCAAACGAAGGTCGCGACGAGCGACGCCTCGTGGGCTGCACTACGGGAAAATACGGCTTAGATGTTGGGTAGCAAGGCTTGTAGCAAGTCTAAATGTGAAGATCGGCAATAGAAAGGGCCAAAATAGGGGAAATAGAGGCTCTGACCGATAACGATTTAGTCACAAAATCGTCACAACTGGTCGCAAAATCGTAACAATTCACTCACCCCAACGTCGTGGCGGGCGCGCTGGCCTGCAACCTGGCGCCGGCGGTGGAGCCCACGAGGAAGACCTGGAAGGGCACCGAGGCGCCCGCGCCCACTTCCGGGAGCACCGCTCGCCCCGCGGCCACCACCTGGGTCCCGCGCCGGGCGGCCACGTAGACCACCAGGTGCTGCTGGGCCACGCCGGAGCGGTTGCGCACGGTGCCCGACGCTTCGCCGGTGGCGGCTTCGGCGATGTGCACGCCGCTCACCTCGATTTGCGGTTCCGGCCCCCCGCCCTCGGGTGAGGCTTCGCCGAGCTCCGCGCTCACGCTCGCGGGCGCTTCCCCGGCGGGGATCTGGTCGTCCACCCACGTCAGCGAGCCGTGGGGCGCCAGCGCGGAGATCCGCGTCAGGGACGGTTCGAGGCCGGGCGCGTCGTTCTGATAGACCGTTTTGCCCGCGGCGCTCCTCAGCGTGATCGCGATCGGCACCGCGCGCAGGGGAGTGGAGGTGTCGTTGCGCACCGTCACCGCCACCGCCGCGCCTTCGGAGCCGTGCAGCGCCACCGCCTCCAGCACCCTCGCCCGGGTGCTCCGGTGGGCGATCGACAGGCCCTTGGCGGCGAGCGCGGGGTGCAGCGCCTTTTCGCGCTTGGACGCAGCTTCCAGCCGGGCGCTCTCTTCCTGCGTGCTCTCGCACCCGCCCAGCGCCAGCGCGAGCGCCGCGAGTGCCGCCAGCGCCAGCGTCACGCGCCCCCCCGCGAGCGCCGCGCGCCCGCCCGCGCGGGATCTCACCCGAACGCCCCGCCGATGTAGTCGCGCGTGCGCTGCTGGGTGGGCCGGTCGAACACCTGCTCGGCGGGCCCGTACTCCACCAGCTCGCCCAGGTGCATGAACGCCACGTGGTCGGCCACCCGGAAGGCCTGCTGCAGGTTGTGGGTGACGATCACGATCGCCACCGACTCCCGCAATCCCACCACCAGCTCCTCGATCGTGGCGGTGGAGATCGGGTCGAGCGCCGAGCAGGGCTCGTCCAGCAGCAGCACCTCCGGTTCGGCCGCCAGCGCCCGCGCGATGCACAGCCGCTGCTGCTGGCCGCCGGAGAGCCGAAGCGCCGAGCGGTTCAGGTCCTCGGCCACCTCCTCGTAGAGGCCCGCCCGGCGCAGGGCGTCCCGCACGCGCCGCTGCAGCTCGGGCGTGCGCCGGCGCCGGCGTCCCCGCCTGGGGCTCTCCGCCAAGGCGTAGGCGACGTTGTCGAAGATCGACATCGGGAAGGGGTTGGGCTGCTGGAAGACCATCGACACCCGCCGGCGCAGCGCGTTGACCTCGAGCTCGTGGATCTCCTCGCCGTCGAGCGTGATCCGCCCCGCCCGGCCCGCCCCGGCGGTGATCTCCGTGAGGCGGTTGAGCGAGCGCAGCAGCGTGGTCTTGCCCGAGCCCGAGGCGCCGATCAGCGCGAGCACCTCCCCCTGGCGCACCGGCAGGCTCACGTCGCGCACCACCCAGTTCTCGCCGTAGGCTAGCCACACCGATTCCACGCGCATGCGCTCCCGCGCGCCGCTCACGTGGGGGCGCCGCGCGCGCATGCGCGCGCTCGTGGACGGCGCCGCCGCGCCC
>DATJVV010000259.1:0-4225 GCA_035501635.1 Solirubrobacteraceae bacterium
TCGCCTGGCACCTGCGCGAGCAGTTCGGCCGCGGCGTGCTGCTCGTCGCCGCCGACACCTTCCGGGCGGCCGCCAGCGAGCAGCTGGCCGGATGGGCGCAGCGGGCGGGCTGTGAGATCGTCACCGGACCCGAAGGCTCGGACCCCGGAGCGGTCGCCTTCGAGGGCATCGGCCGGGCGATCGCCCAGGGCATCGACGTGGTGATCGTGGACACCGCCGGGCGCCTGCACACCCAGGAGGACCTGATGGGAGAGCTCGCGAAGGTGCGCCGCGTGATCGCCCGCCAGCTCGAGGGGGCCCCTCATGAGACGCTGCTCACGATCGACGCCACCACCGGCCAGAACGGGCTGCGTCAGGCGCACGTATTCGCGGATGCGGCGGGGGTCACCGGGGTGGTGCTCACCAAGCTCGACGGCACCGCCCGCGGGGGCATCGCGCTGGCGATCGCCCGGGAGCTGGAGCTGCCGGTGAAGCTGATCGGCATCGGCGAGAGCCTCGAGGACCTGCGGCCCTTCGACGCGCGGGACTTCGCCCAGGCGCTCGTTTCGGGCGAGTAACCTCAGCGCATGAACACATGGATCGTGTGGCTGCTCGTGGCGGCCGTGCTGGGCGTCGGCGAGATGCACCAGGGCAGCTTCTACCTCGCCCCCTTCGCCCTCGGCGCCGCGCTCGCCGCGGCGGTGAGCCTGCTCGGTGTGGGAACGGGCCTCGCGGTGCTCGTGTTCCTGCTGGCCTCCGCGATCGTGTTCGCCACCCTGCGCCCCGTCGCCCGCCGCCACCGCCGGCTGCCTCCAGCGATCCGCACCGGCGCCTCGGCGCTGATCGGCAGGCGGGCGATCGTGATCGAGCGCATCGCCAACGACGAGGGGGTGGGCTGTGTGAAGATCGACGGCGAGGTGTGGACGGCGCGCAGCTTCGACGAGGACGAGGTCATCGACGCGGGCGAGCGCGTGGAAGTGGTGGAAATACGTGGCGCCACGGCGCTTGTGATGCACTGAGACGGGAAAGGAGCTGCTCCAATGGTCACTCTCATCGCGGCCGCCGTTGTCCTGCTGTTCGTGCTCGTGGCGGCGGCGCGCACGATCCGCGTCATCCCCCAGGCGAAGGCGGGCGTGGTTGAGCGCCTCGGTCGCTACAGCCGCACGCTGGAGCCGGGCCTGGCGATCCTCACGCCGTTCATCGACCGGGTCAAGCCGCTGGTGGACCTGCGCGAGCAGGTGGTGAACTTCTCACCCCAGTCGGTGATCACCGACGACAACGTGGTGGTGGCGATCGAGACGGTGCTCTACTTCACGATCACCGACCCCCGCTCGGCGACCTATGAAGTTGCCAATCCGCTGCAGGCCATCGAGCAGCTCACGGTCACCACGCTGCGCAACGTCATCGGCGGGCTCACCCTGGAGGCAACCCTCACGGCCCGCGAGAACGTGAACGCCGAACTGCGCACGGTCCTGGACGAGGCCACCGGCAAATGGGGCATCCGCATCAACCGCGTGGAGATCAAGTCCGTGGACCCGCCCCCCGATATCCGGACGGCGATGGAGAAGCAGATGCGCGCCGAGCGCGACCGCCGCGCCGCGATTCTCACGGCCGAAGGGGAGAAGCAGTCCCAGATCCTCACCGCCGAGGGCGCCAAGCAGGCGGCGGTGCTCACCGCCGAGGGCGAGCGCCAGGCCGCGATCCTGCGCGCGGAGGGCGAAGCGAAGGCGATCGACACCGTCTTCCAGGCCATCCACGAGGGCAAACCCACGCGCGATCTCCTCAGCTACGAATACCTGCAGATGCTCCCTCAGCTCGCCGAAGGGGACGCCAACAAGGTGTTCGTGGTGCCCTCCGAGTTCGCCCAGGCCTTCGGCGGCATCGGCGAGGCCCTCGCCCGCGGCCGCCAGGACTCGCCGACGCCGCCGGGCTCGTCAAGGTCGCCGGGGTCGTCAAGGTCGCCGGACTCATCGGAGTCGCCGAAGTCGCCGGGCCTGCCGAAATCATCGGAGACGCCGGACTCGCCGGGGTCGCCCAGCTGATGTTCGACGCCCTCGCGGACAAGCTCCAGGCGACCCTCGCGGACGTGCGCAGGCACGGCACCCTCTCCGAGCGGGACATCGACGGGGCGATGCGCGAGATCCGCCTGGCGCTGCTGGAGGCGGACGTGAACTTCAAGGTGGTGCGCCAGTTCACCTCCCAGGTCAAGGAGCGCTGCCTGCGGGAGGAGCTCGTGGGCCGGCTCAACCCGGCCCAGCAGGTGGTGAAGATCGTGGCCGAGGAGCTCGCGGGGCTGATGGGCGGGGAGGCCGCCGAGCTGAGCTTCGCCGCGAGCCCCCCGACGGTGATCCTGATGGCCGGCCTGCAGGGCTCGGGCAAGACCACCGCCACCGCCAAGCTCGCCAGGTACCTGCGCGAGCAGCGCTCGGCCTCGGTGGCGGTGGCGGCGTGCGACACCTACCGGCCCGCCGCGGTTGACCAGCTCGTGAAGGTGGGCGCCCAGGCCGGCGCGACCGTCTATCACCGGGACCCCGCCCACCCCGAGCGCGACCCCGTGGACATCGCCGCCTGGGCCCTGGAGCGAGCGCGCGAGGACGGCAAGGACGTGCTGATCGTGGACACCAGCGGGCGCCTGCACGTGGATGAGCAGCTGATGGAGGAGCTCGTGCGCATGCGCGAGCTGCTGCGGCCCACCGACGTGCTGCTCGTGCTCGACGCGATGACCGGCCAGGACGCCGCCGGCGTGGCCGAGCGGTTCGCCCAGCGCATCCAGTTCGACGGCGTGATCATGAGCAAGCTCGACGGCGACGCCCGCGGCGGGGCGGCCCTGTCGGTGCGCGCTGTCACCGGCCGGCCGATCATGTTCGCCTCCACGGGCGAGAAGCTCGACCAGTTCGAGCGCTTTCACCCCGACCGCATGGCCCAGCGCATTCTCGGCATGGGCGACGTGATGAGCCTGATCGAGCAGGCCGAGCGCCAGTTCGACGAGGACGAGGCCCGGATGCTGCAGCGCAAGCTCAGCCGCGACGAATTCGGCTTCGATGACTTCCTCTCCCAGCTGAGGACCATCCGCCGCATGGGCCCCCTCACGAACCTGCTGGGCATGATCCCCGGCCTGGCGGGCCACCAGCTGCAGAGCATGAAGGTGGACGAGCGCGAGCTCGACCGGGTGCAGGCCATCATCCTCTCGATGACCCCGCAGGAGCGCCGCAAGCCGGAGCTGATCAAGGGCTCGCGCCGCCTGCGCATCGCGCGGGGCTCGGGCACCAACGTGCAACAGGTCAACCAGCTGGTCAAGCAGTTCGCCCAGACCCGCAAGCTGATGAAGCAGATGGGCCGCGGCAAGATGCCCGACATCGGCGCCCTCATGCGCCAGGGCCGTTAGGACCCTCGGCAGATATCTTGACGAGGGTCCTCAGGCGCGGCGAAACCCACTAAGCTCTGCGCTGCGGATGCGATGACCACGCCAAGCGCAACGGTCGCGCACGCGAACGCAAACGACCCGCGAACACCAACGACGCAGCTAAGAGAGAAGGACGATTTGTCGGTAAGGCTGAGGCTCACCCGGGTGGGCGGCAAGAAGGACCCGATCTGGCGGGTGGTGGTGGCCGACCAGCGCGCGCCCCGCGACGGTCGCGTGATCGAGACCATCGGCCAGTACAACGCCCAGACGAACCCCTCCACGATCGCCATCGACGCCGACCGCGCGCGCGCCTGGCTGGCCCGCGGCGCCCAGCCCACGGACACCGTCCGCAAGCTGCTGCGCATCCAGGGCATCACCGCCCAGGGCGAGTGACGGAGCCACGCGCCGGAGCGAGTGACGTGGCCGCGAGCGGCGAGAGCAGGGGAGAGGGCGCACGCGAGCTGCTGGAGTACCTCGCCGAAGGTCTCGTGGACGAGCCCGAGGACGTCTCGGTGGAGAGCTTCAGCGAGGGCGACGGCACGGTGGTGCTCGAGCTGTGCGTGGCCGAGGGCGACTACGGCCGCGTGATCGGCCGTGGCGGGCGCACCGCGCAGGCCCTGCGCACCGTCGTCAAAGCGGCGGCGGCCGGCGAGGACCGGCACGTGCTCGTCGACATCGTCGATTGAGCGCTGCGGGAGGCTCAGGCGCCGAGCGGATGGCGGCCGGGAGGGTGGGCCGCGCGCACGGTCTCGACGGCAGCTTCTACGTGACGCGCCCGCGGGCCGGGCTGCTGCGCGCGGGCGCGACGGTGACCGTCGCGGGCGCGGCGCGTGAGATCATCCG
>DATJVV010000260.1:0-8715 GCA_035501635.1 Solirubrobacteraceae bacterium
GCGCCCGCGGGGCGCCGAACACGATGTGACGCTGCGTGGCCCTGAACGCCCGCTTGCGCACCCCGCGTGGCGCCACCGCCTTGATCGCCCGCTTGGCCGCACGCGGTCCCATGCCTCGGCCCAAGTACACCGAGCGCACCAGCTGGTTCAGCCGCGTGGATCGCACCCGCACCGTGGGATTCGCCTCCACCACCTCGATCGGGTGGCTCTCCTCGACCTCCAGGAAGCGCAGGATCTGGCGCACCGTACCCTCGTTGTCGGCTCGGAAGTCGTCGTAGATGAGCACCTGCACGCGCTCGCGTGAGAACAGCGCCTCGTAGCGACGCAACTGCTCCACGTAGCGCAGGTGCTCGGAATACAGCAGCTCGGCCGGCCGCAGCGCCTGCGGCGGGATCTCCCTGCCTTCCCGCCTGGGCCCCTCGAGGGCGAGCGCCCTGCGCAGATCCCGCTCGGTCTCGCTGTAGTTGGACAGGCACTGCAGGTGAAAAGACCGCAGGAAGCCGGCCGGCTCGCGCAGGATCGCGACGATGCGCGCGTCCGGCTTCAGCCGCGCGATGCGCTCCGCCGCCGTGGCCGAGAGCAGATAGCCCGGCGTCACCTCGCCGATGCGCTGCTCGGGCCCGGCGGCCGCGAACAGCCCCACGTACTCCGCGAGCGTCTCCGGGCGCTTGTTCCTGCCTCCGCGCAGCGGCCGCACGTTCAGCTCCGGCGAATGGAACCACACCTCCTTGAACTCCGGCATGAAGATCCGAGGATGGCGCTTGAGCATCTCGTACAGCGCCGTGGTGCCGCACTTGTACTGCCCCACCACGTAGAAGTCCGGCACCCTCCCCTTCGGGCTCCCCACCCCTCCCCGCGGTGACGCCAGCGATGCATCCGAGAACTCCACCGACGCGCTCATGGCCTGCAGTCTAACGTCGTCCTCGAGCTCCCTCAGGGTTGCTCGCCGCCCCACGAAGCGAGCAGATCGCGACCGAGATACTCCCCCAGCGCCTTCGTCTCGCCGCGAAAACGCCACCGCAGCTCGGCCATCAGCTCCTCGTCGGGCGGCTCCGGCGCGCCGAACACCAGCCGCCGGCGCACCGCTGTGAAGGCGGCCTGGCGCGGCCCCTTGGGCGTGACCGCCTTGATCGACTCCTTCACCATCCGCGAGAAGGGCCCCCGGCCAACTCCCACGGCGTGCACGAGCTCGTTCAGCAGCTGCGAGCGCGGCCGCACCGTCGGATTCGCCCGCACCGCCTCGATCGGGCCCTCCGCGTCCACCCCGAGGAAGCCCAGCACCTCGCGCATCGTGCCCACGTTGTCAGCCCGGAAGTCCTCGTAGATCAGCACCTTCACCTGCTCGGGGGGAAACACCGCGTGGTAGCGGCGCAGCTGCTCCACATAACGGATGTGCTCGGAGTAGAGCAGCAGCTGGGGCCAGTAGGTGTAGCGCGGCACGTTGCGTCCCGCCCGGCGGTCCTCCTCGAGCTCCAGCGCCCGCCGCAGATCGGCCTCCGTCTCGTAATACACTTCCAGGAACTGCAGGTGCAGCGAGCGCAGGAAGCTCGCGGGCTCGCGGAAGATCGCGATGATGCGCGCGTCCGGGTTCACGCGCGCGATGTGCTCGGCGGCGGTCGCCGACCACAGGTAGTGGGGAGAGGCCTCGCCCACGATCTGCTCGGGCCCCGCCGCGGTGAACCACGCCATGTACTCCGCCAGCGTGCGCGGCGTGCCGTCGGGGCGCGGCGGCGTGTGCTCGTGCAGCTCCCGCGCGAAGAACCACGGCTCCTTGTTCTCCGGCATGTAGATCTCCGGGCGCCGGCGCAGCATCTCGTACAGCGCGGTGGTGCCGCACTTGGGGTGCCCCACGATCAGGAAGTCCGGGATGCGCCCGACCGTCTCCGGTGCCGGCGAACGCCGCGTCGACACGCTCATGGCCACAGGCTACCGAGGGCGCGCCGCGCGCCCGGGTGTTCGAGCGTCACGACCCGCGCCATCGCCGTTTACAGCGCCGCCCCTCCCGCGGCCAGCCGGGAGGCGTGGCGGTAGTAGTCGTTGTCGCGTTGCAGCGCCGCCCTGGTGTCGAAGGCCGCCAGACGCCCGTCGAGAATCACCATCACGCGATCGCACATGTCAAGCGTCGACATCCTGTGGGCCACGATGATCAGCGTGAGGTTGCTCTGGATCGCCAACAGCGACTCCCCGATCAACGCCTCCGAGCGCGGGTCCAGCGCGCTGGTGGGCTCGTCGAGGATCAGCATCTGCGGTTGCGCCGCCAGCGCCCGCGCCAGGCAGATGCGCTGCTGCTGCCCGCCGGACACCGCGTCGGCCCGGGGCCCCACGATCGTCTCATAGCCCCGATCCCAGCTCGTCACGTCGTCGTGAATGCGCGCCAGCCGCGCCGCCCGCTCGATCGCCGCGTCGTCGATGTCCCGGAAGAAGCGGATGTTCTCGGCCACCGAGGCGTGCAGCAGGCGTGGTTCCTGGGGCACGTAGGAGACCTGCCGGTGCCAGTCGGAGGCGGCGATCCGCTCCGCCGGGATCCCGTTGACCAGATACCGGCCCTGAAGGGGCGGACGCAGTCGCAGCAGCAGCTGCACGAGCGTGGACTTGCCCGCGCCCGAGGGTCCCACGATGCCCACCGCTTCCCCGCCCTCGATTTGAAAGCTCACGTCCCGCAGCACCGGCGCGTCCTCCCCGTAGGCGAAGCACACGTGCTCGAAGCTCACCGTGTCGATCGCCGCCAGCGGCGTGTCGCCGCGCACGTCGGCGTTCTCGCGGTAGCGCTCGATCGCCAGTTGGGTGCGCTCGATGAACGGCATCGACTGCACCAGCGTCTGGTAGGTGCCCTGCACCACCTGCCCCGCGGTGCCCGCCCGCAGCAGCAGCAGCACCACCCCTCCGAGCGTGCCCGCGTGGTTGCCCCCCACGAGATACAGCCCGCCGAGGCCCGCCACCAGCAGCAGATAGATGAGGCTCTGATAAATGTTCGTAACCAGCCGCGTCAGCAGCAGGGACCGGAAGAAGAAGCCCTGTGCTCGCTCGATGAGGGCCGCGACACGCTCTTTCGTGGTCTCGAACACGCCGAACACGTGCGCCTCTTCGGCCAGGCGGTTGCTCTCGGCGATCCCGCCCGCGAACCGCACCTGCGCACGGGAGAGCCCCTTGGAGTATCGCCCACCGCGGTTGCGCATCGGCCGCAGCAGCCCGAACATCAGCACGGACGTCACCCCCACCAGCAGCGCCGCCAGGGCGTTCAGCGCCAGCGCCGTGATCATCAGCACCGCGAACTGGAACGAGGAGATGATCAGCTGCGTGGTGCCCAGGGCGCCGGCCACCGCCTGCATCACCTGGCTGGAGATCGTCTCCTGCAGCTGACCCTCGCGGTCGCTCGACTGCACCGTCCAGGACGCGTTGCTGAAAGCCTCGAACAGTTCCCGCCGGATGCGCGCCTGCACGTCGGCCGCGATCCGCGCCGGCAGCACCGACAGCGGGATCTGCAGCAGCAGGCGCGCCAGCGCCAGCCCGAACGCGATCACGATCAGCGTGCCCGTGCCCGCGTGCAGGTTCAGCAGGTGGCTCGCGAGGCCGTTGCCGTGTCCCTTGACCGCCTCGTGCCCGCCCGTCACCAGCGAGGCGGCGATGTAGGCGATCAGCGTCAGCAGCGCCGCTTCGCTGAGGCCCGAGACGATCGAGCACGCCGCCAGGGCGGCGATCAGTCCTCGGCGGTCGCCGATCAACAGGCTCAGGCGCGCCCGCATCGAGGCGGGCACCCCCGCTCGCGGCTCGCCTGTGGGTGCCCGCGCGGCATCGGCGGTCGCCGCGGGCTCGCGCGCGAGCTCAGGCCGGGGTGCGTTGGCCATCCTCATCCACCGAGCTCTTTCCCAGGCGCCCACGCCCGGGTCCCGCGAACCAGTATCCGGCCACGCCGAGCGCGAACCAGTAGTAGGGCCCGATCGCCGCTCCGCTGCCGAGAAAGGCGCTGAAGCCCTCGATCGGGAACACGAAGAACAGCGCCAGGCTGCCCGCCAGGCAGATCGCCAGGTCGGGATCGCGCACCCGGCGCATGCCCATCGCGATCAGGAACATCACATAGAGGGTCATCGCCGGCCACAGCACCAGGCCGGGCACACCCAGTTCCTTGACCAGCACGTTGTACTCGGTCTCCGACGTCAGGCCATGGCCTTCGAGCAGGTTGGTCACTTTGCCGCCGAAGCCGCTCACGGGACCGGAGGTTCCCAACCCGAAGCCCAGCGGCTCCGCGGCCACGTACTTGGGGATTTTGCTCCACGCGCCTTCCTGGTGCAGCGTGGTTTCGTTGTTCAGCCCGATCCGTTCGTAGCGCCGGAAGGTGCCGCTGCGCAGGGTCGAGGCGAGCAGCGCCCCGGCGGCCACCGCGATCAGCAGCAGCGCGAGCACCGCCGCCACCGAACGCGTGACCCGTCTCCCCGACAGCGCCGCCAGCGCCGCGAACACCACCGTGCTGAGGCCCGCCCCGATGAGCGCCAGGCGCGCCAGTCCCACCGCCACCGCGATCATCGCTCCCAGGCACAGCAGCGCCGCCAACCATCTTCGCTTGCGCCACAGCACCAGCAGCGCCAAACAGGCCGGCAGCGCCACCTCGCCCATCAGGCCGCTGAAGCCCTGGTCGGAGCCCAGGCCCGGAGGGCGCACCCTGCCTTCGCCTTCGCTTGCGTACACCCGTGCGCCGCCGTTGCCTTCGGTGTAGATCAGGCTGCGGTAGCCCGGGCCCCAGCTGGCGAGCTGAGAGGGCGAGAGCCCCGTCTGATAGGCGCCCACCACGCCGTTCGCCAGCGCCATCACCGTCACGATCACGAAGTACTGCCGGAAGCGTCGCTTCGAACGCATCAGCACGTATGCGAAGAAGAAGAACGGCACATACTGCAACTGCTGGCGGAAGCCGCCGAGGGTGTGCAGGATGCCTTCCGTGCGCGGGTTGAACGCGTTCATCACCACCAGCGCCGTCCACGCGAACACCCAGCCGAACAGCGCCGGCAGGCGCACGGGCTCGCGACGCACCACGATCCGCATCAGCGCCCCCGCTCCCACGGCCAGGATCAGCACGTCCTGCAGCGCCGCCGTCACTTCACGCTGGCCGAGCATGAGCTTCACGGGCCCGTCCAGCAGACCCAGGTAGAGCACGATCAGCGCCACCGTGAGATCCAGCCGGCCGCTGCTCATCAGCGCCACGATCGCCGCGATCGCCGCGATCGCCCCGAGCACCAGCACGAAACTCACGTGCGGCAGCGCCAGCGTCAGCGCGAGCGCCACCACACCGGCCACCAGCGCCGCCGCGCCCGTCACCAGCAGGTCGCTCACGCGACGTTCCAGCACCACAGGATGAACCGTCTCGGCCGCCGCGGGGCGCAGCCGGGGGACGTTCATCGACCCGTCAGGCCGCCCGGCCAGGCTCGTCCGTTGGCCGAGGAGAACCCGTATCGCTTCAGGTCGCCCGCCGCCACGCAGTTGGCCGCCACCCCCAACACCGGCGCGCAGCCGGCGCCGTCCAGCAGCTGACGCAGCCGCTGCGCCGAGGCATGTCGCGTGTGCCCCGCCCGCGCCACCAGCAGCAGGCCGTCAACCGCTCCGAGCAGCGGGATCGCGTCGCTGACCTCCAGCGGCGCCGGAGCGTCGATCAGCACGTAGTCGAAGTCCGCCCTGAGCGTCCGCAGCAGCTCGCCCATCGAGTCCCGCGCCAGCATCGCCGGCGGGTTGGCGACCTTGCCGCTGCCCGCCAGCAGGAACAGCGATCCGGCCTGCGCCTGCACCGCCGTGGCCACCCCGCCCGCCTCAGCCGGATTGGTGGGCGTGGAGGGATCGTGGGGCAGCACCCGCTGCATCGCCTCCGCCACCGCCATCCCCCCGCCGAGCACGTCGTCCAGGCCCGGACCCCCCGCGAGGCCCAGCAGCCGCGCCTGAGCCGGTCGGCGGAAGTTCGCCTCCACCACCACCACCCGCTGGCCCGCGTCCCGCTGCACCAACGCCAGATCGGCCACCAGCGTGGACCTGCCGTCGCCCGGGTCGGCGCTCACGAACAGGATCGCCCGGCCCTCCAACCGCCCACCGCCGTTCTCGCCCGTGCGCTCCGGCGATCCCTTGCCCGTGGTCTCCAGCGCCGTGTGCAGACGCCGCAGCGGCTCCAGCATCGCCGCCGAAGGCCGCGGCCCTCCCTCTCCGCCCACCACCGGCCGGCCCACCTTGGGCAGTCCCGCGAGGATCGGCGCCCGCAGCACCGATTCGATCGCCGCCAACGTCCGCAGGCGCCGGTCCAGGCGGTCCAGCACGTAGGCCGCGATCCCCGCCAGCACCAGGCCGATCACGAAGCCGAACACCGCGTCCTGGCGCGGTTTGGGCGAGATCAGGGTGGCATTCGCGGCGCGCGCCGGTTTGAGTTGGATCGCCGGCACCGTGCCGAGATTCGCTTCCAGCTGGTTGATCCGCGAGTTGAGGTTCGCGGCCTGGATCACGCTGGTGGTGCTGGGAGAGCCGGCTCCCGTGTTGGCACCCGAGGAAGGGGAGGAGGGAGAGGACGAGGACGAGGAGCCCGAGGACCCCGACGAGCCCGAGGAGCCCGAGGAGCCCGAGGACCCCGACGAGCCCGAGCTCTTTTCCTTCGTCGCGCCGCTCTTGGTCGTCGCGATCACCTGCGCCGCTTCGATGCGCCGCAGCTGGCGCCGCGCGATCGCGATCGCGCTTTCCACCGCCCGCCGGTGGTTGGTGTTCTCGCGCCTGACGTAGGTCTGGGCCACGAGGTTGGCGATCAGCGCCGCCCCCCGCGCGCTGTGCGCTTCGACGGAGATGTTGATGAATTCGCTTTTTTCGGGCGACTTCACGCGAACTTTGGCTGTACGCACCAGCGCGCCTTTGTGTTCGTGTCGCAGCTCACGGCGCACCTCTTCGAGCACGATCGAGTTGATCAGCTGCACCTGGTTGGTGACGCTCACCCCCTTGATCCGCGACGCCGCCTTTTCGCCCGGGATCTGTTCTTCGGCGCTGGCGCCCAGGTAAACCTGGGTGCTCGACTGGTAGACGGGTGTCTGGTGGCGGTAGTAGAGGTAGCTCGCCACTCCCACCACCACGCCGACGGCAAGGATCAGCCACTTGCGCCGCCACAGGGGAGCGAAGATGGAGGTGACTTCACTGGTCTCGTTCATGGCCTCTGGATCCATCCGTGGATGCGCTGGGGCCGCCATCATAGAGCCTCCCCTAACCCGTCCCTAAAGGCTAGCGTCCGGCGGATGTACCCGCACAGGCGCGCAATCTTTGCTGCAGCCGCACCCTCCCCGCCCGATCCCCGCGGCGCACCCGTGCCATGACCTAAGATCACGCCCGTGGCGGCACGGCGCGCGCACGGCGACGGGGTTCTGTGCTTTGCCACCCAGGGGCACGCGCACGGCGACGCCCGGCGCATGCGCCTGCTGCTCACGGATGTGAGCCCGAGCGAGTACCGCTTCGAGCGCTCTCACAAGTTGCGCTCCTCGCTGGGCCTCTGGCGGGAGGTCCGCGCACGGCGTCCGGCGCTGGTCGTGATGGAGGGCACCGGCGTCGCCGGCGGGCTCACGCTGCTGGCGATCGACGCTCTGCTGGGAGTTCCCTACATCGTCGTCAGCGGCGACGCCGTGGGCCCCTTCCTCGGTCTTCACTCGCGCGCGATGGGCGTGCTCGGCGGCCTCTACGAGCGACTGCTGTGCCGGCGCTGCGCCGGCTACGTCGGCTGGACCCCCTACCTCGCCGGCCGCGCGCTCACCCTGGGCGCGCCTCGGGCGATGAGCGCCCCCGGCTGGAGCTCCGGCCAGCCCGCGCCGGGCGCCCGGGGGCGCGTGCGCGCGCGCCTGGGCGTGGACGAGCACACGCTGCTCGTGGGCCTGGTGGGCTCGCTGCACTGGAACGAGCGCGTGGGCTACGCCTACGGCGTCGAGCTCGTGCGGGCGATCCGCCGTGTGAGCCGCCGCGACGTGGCCGTGTGCGTGGTCGGCGACGGCGACGGCCTGCCGCGTCTGCGCGAGCTCGCCGGCGAGGACCTCGGCGTGCGGGTCCTCCTGCCCGGCCGCGTGCCCGCCGGCGATGTGGCCGACCACCTCGCCGCCTTCGACCTCGCGAGCCTCTCCCAGAGCGTGGACGGGGTGGGCTCGTTTCGCTACACCATCAAACTGAGCGAGTACCTCGCCGCCGGCCTGCCCGTGATCAGCGGCCAGACGCCGCTGGCCTATGACCTCGACGCGGGCTGGATCTGGCGCCTGCCCGGCGACGCCCCCTGGAGCCCCGTCTACGTGGACGCGCTCGTCGAGCTGCTCGAGACTCTGACGCCCGAGGCCGTCGCGACCCGCCGCACCGCGCTGCGCGAAGCCCACCTGAGCATCTTCGACCGCTCTCTTCAGCGGCGCCGCGTGGGCGAGTTCGTGACCGACATCCGCGCCGAGCGCGAGCGGCGCGCCGCCTGAGGCCCTTCGCCGCGCGCCGCGCGCGCGCCGCCGCTCAGGGACGGCCCGCGTACAGCTCGTCGTGGCGCTCCACCATCCGCTCCCAGCTGTAGTCCAGCGCCCGGCGGCGCACCTCCGCGGCGAGGCGCTCGCGCAGCGCCGGGTCGTCCGCCAGCTCCCGCAGGCGCGTGGCGATCGTGGTGGGATCCTCGCGGTCGATCAGGAAGCCGTTCTCGCCGTCCCGCACCAGCTCGCGAATGCCGTTCACCGCCGGCGCCAGGATCGGCAGGCC
>DATJVV010000261.1:0-4688 GCA_035501635.1 Solirubrobacteraceae bacterium
GCGTGGAGGCGGACGCGGAGGAGGAGACGGTGGAGAGGACCCTGAGGGGGTTGCACGAGGAGGAGTACCTGCGGGCGCTCGCGAGCGTGACGGGACGGGAGCCGGTGGTGATGGCGGAGCTGGCGCCGCCGGGCCTGGAGCCGGACATCCCCGTGTGCGCGGAGCTGGTGGCGGCGGCGCGGGAGGCGGTGCGGGTGGGGATCAGCGCGGCGAGGAGGCTGGCGGCGGGAGAGAGGTTCACCTACGGGCTGTGCCGGCCGCCGGGACACCACGCGGGGCCGGGGTGGCTGGCGGGGTACTGCTACCTGAACACGGCGGCGGCGGCGGTGGCGACGCTGCTGGAGGCGGAGGTGAGGCCGGTGGGGGTGCTGGACGTGGACCTGCACTACCCGAACGGCACGGCGGCGATGGTGGCGGGCATGGGAGAGGAGCAGGTGAGGCTTCACTCGCTGCACGCCTGGCCGGTGACGAACGTGGCGGAGAGGACCGTGAGGGCAGGCGGCGGGCGGGAACGGGTGGTGGAGTTCCGGGGGAGCCCCGGGCGGGAGGCTTATCTCGAGGAGGTGGGCAACTCGCTCGAGGAGCTGGGGGGATGGGCGAGCGCGGTGGTGGTATCGCTGGGCTACGACATCGTGGCGGGAGACCCGCACGGCTCGTGGGACTTCACGGCGTCGATCTTCAGGGACATCGGAGAGCTGCTGGCGGGGTGCGGGCTGCCGGTGTGCGTGATCCAGGAGGGGGGCTATGCGCTGGATCAGCTGGCGGCGTGCGGGCGGGAGTTCGCGTGGGGCCTGCTGGAGATGAGGGAAGGGAGCGAGACATGAGCGACGGCGGGGGCCTGGAGCCCTACCGGCGGCGGCTGGACGAGCTGGACGAGGGGATCGCGCGGTTGCTGGGGGAGCGGTTTCGGATCTGCCGGGAGATCGCGGGGTACAAGCGGGAGCACGGCATCCCGATGATGCAGCCCGGCCGGGTGGCGGAGGTGCGGGCGCGGTACCTGGCGCGAGGGGCGGAGGTGGAGCTGCCGGAGGACTTCACGGGGAGCCTCTTCGAGCTGCTGATCGGGGCGACGTGCAAGCTGGAGGACGAGCTGATGAAGGAGGCCGGAGCATGAGCGTGCCCACGTTCATCACGCTGGGGCCGAGGGGGACGTGTCACGAGAACGCGCTGCTGCACTACCTGGAGTTCCAGGGGGTGGAGAACTTCGAGGTGGTGCTGGAGGAGGATCTGCTGGGGGCGATCGGGCGGGTGAGGGGCCGGCGGGACACGTTCCTGGTGCAGTGCAGCGCGCACGTGCAGGTGCACCTGGTGACGGAGCGATACCACGAGGAGGTGTTCGTGGTGGACACGTTCATCTACCCCACCAAGGAGCTGGCGCTGCTGGTGCGAAACGGGGTGCGGCGGCCAAGGAGCCTGGGGATCGTGTCGGCCACCAGGGGCTACCTGGACCTGAGCCGGTTCGAGGAGGTGATCGACGAGCCCTCCAAGCCGGTGGTGGGCAGGCACCTGCTGGAAGGGCGCTACGAGGCGGGGCTCACGCACGGGCACTACGCGCGGGAACATCCCGGGGAGCTGCGGCTGGTGGAGCGCTACGGAGCGGTGGACACCACGTGGGTGGTGTACGGGGGCCAGAAGCGCTTCCGGGGGGATGTGATCGGGCAGCGCAACCCGTGGCTGTTCACGGGGGAGGCCTACGAGGAGCATGTGGGAGAGGTGCCCGAGGAGGCGATGGCCCAGCCGGGCGGTCCGGCGTACTGGCCGGAGCTGGTGTAGGAAGCGCTTCCCCTCCAGCTTTCCGAGTCCCGCCGGCCTGATCGCAAAGTCCACGCGGGAGCGGGGAGGCGAGACTGCGGGCGCTCAGGCGGTGCGGGCGCGGGCGAAGCGCTCGAGGATGTCCTCGATGAGCGTGTCGTCCATGACGGTGGAGATGGAGCAGAGGCCGTCGGCGGCCACGAGGAGGCCCTGGCGGTAGAGGCGCCACCAGAGTTGGGGTAGGCGGGGATGGTGGAGCTTGAGCAGGGAGCCGCGGCCGGTGACCTGGAAGCCCAGGTCCAGGAGACCGGCGCGAAGACGCTCGCCGAGGGCGTCGATGCGGGCGATTGCGGGGGCGTCGAGGGCGCGCAGGGCGGCGAGGCCGGCGCGCATGGTGAGGGGGTTGGCGGCGAAGGTGCCGGCCAGGTGGACGGCCCGCTGGGGTGGCGCGGAGGGCTCGAGCGCGGCCATGGCCTCGGGGGTGCCGGCGAGGGCGCCGCAGGGAAGGCCGCCGCCGATGATCTTGCCGAGGGTGATGAGGTCGGGCTGGATGCCGTAGAGGGCGTGGAGGCCGGCGGTTGAGAGTCTGAAGGTGATGACCTCGTCGAGGATGAGCAGGGCGGCGTGCTCGCTGGCGAGGGAGCGGGCGAGGGCGGCGAAATCGGGGTCCAGGGGGCGCAGGCCGGGGCGGTTGGGCATCAGGTCGAGGAGGATGGCGGCGAGCTCGTCGCCGCGGCTGGCGAGGGCGGCGCGCAGGGCGTGGGGGTCGGCGAGGGGCAGGGTGAGGACGTCGGCCTGGGCGGCGGGGGGCACGCCGGGGGCGTGGGGCTGCAGGAGGGCGTCGGAGGTGCCGTGGTAGGAGGCGGCGAAGCGGATCACGAGGTTGCGGCGGGTGTGGGCGCGGGCGACGCGGAGGGCGGCCATGACGGCTTCGGTGCCCGAGCTCGTGAAGCGCCAGCGGGGCAGCGCGGGCAGGCGGGAGGCGAGGTGCTCGGCGAGCTCGATCTCGGCGACGGTGGGAAGCCCGAAGCAGGAGCCCTCGGCGAGAGCGCCGGCGGTGGCGGCGAGGACGGGGGGGAAGGCGTGGCCGTGGACGAGGGAGGAGTAGTTGGCGTGCAGGTCGATGAGCTCGTTGCCGTCGACGTCCTCGAGCAGATGGCCCCGGCCGCGGAGGGCGTAGGGGGCAAGGGGGGGCGTGTGGAGGGTGGAGCGGGAGGTGGAGCCGGGGATGTGGCGGGCGGCTCGGGCGGCGAGGGCCTGGGATGTGGGCAGGGACGGGTCCAAGATGAAGGGGCCCCCACCTTACGGCGGGGGCCCCGGGAACGGCTTGGGATCAGGCCGGCTCGGGCGAGATCCCTGTCGGTCTTGCTATTCGCTTTCGGTCACGGCTTCGGATTCGGCCGTGGAGAGGGTTCCTTCGAGTATCGCGGTGTTGTAGCCCGCGCCCGAGGGGAGGCCGAGCTCGGCGTCCACGGCGGGATCGATCAGGAAGGACAGCAGGCCGCCACACCCTTCGGCTTCGGGAGCCGCGAACGTGTTGTTCACGAGGCGCCCGCCGGTGAGGGTGATGAGGGTGCCGGCTTCGTTGAACGAGAGTTCGCCCGGCGTGCCGGTGATCGGTTTGTTGAGCGTTTTTTCGGGCGGTTCGGTGGTGCCGGTCGTGAAGTTGATCACGATCGGGTGGGAGTTGGAGCCGACGTAGCAGCTGCCGCCCAGGAAGGCGTTGCTGAGCTTGATCTTCGTGGGCAGCGACAGCGCGGTGCCTTTCTGGGTGAGCAGATTGAACACGCTGAGCCCGATGTTGCTCGCCGGACCGGCCAGTTCGGTGGTCTCGGTGACGCCGGTGATGCCTTCGTTGATGAAGTTGTTGAAGATTTCACGCAGCCATTTGGGCAGGTATTCGGGGGCCACGATGTTGAGCAGGCCTCCGGGCACCGCGAGCGGCACTTTCGTCAGGGTGTTGCCGTCTTCGGCGGCCTGGAAGGCGATTTCGCCTTTGGGGCCTTCGACGATGCCGCCCTGCAGGATGATGGGTTTGTTGATGGGCACGGTGCGTTTGCCGACCGTGAATTCGCCGCTGCTGGTTTCGGCGTACACGCAACCGGTGAGTTCGGGGTTGGACAGCGGGCAGTCGGCGAATTTCGCGAATTCGCCGGTCGGGTGATGCGTCACGGCCAGGGCCGGGGAGGCGATCCCCAGGGTGGCCAGGGGCGCGAGGACGCCGACCGTCAGGGCGACGGTGCGACGGCGCAGGCGCGCGAATGAATACAAGGACATCTTCATGGTTTCTCCCTACCTTCCTCGTCTCTGCCAGAACAGATTGAACGGGCGCGAGCCTACGCCCCGCGGAGAGGGCCCGCAAGCGATGTTTCCGACCATTGGAGTTCTGCCAATTTTGGCGGAAAGGCGGCGGATGCAGGGGAGTCCAGAGGTTAGGAGTCCGGGGCGGAGAGGGCGGAGGGGGAGGGACGGCGCGGGCGCGGGATGGGAGGACGCAGGCCCATCAGGCCCCGGGGGGCGACGAGGATGACGGCGAGCAGCACGAGGCCTTCCACGAGGAGGGTGTCGGTGGTGAGCTTGGCGACGTAGAAGTCGATCAGGCCGAGCGCCAGGGCGCCGAGGAGGGGCCCCGAGAAGCGGGCGGCGCCGCCGAGCAGGGTGGCGATGAGGGCGCCGGCGGAGATGCGCCAGTCGAAGACCTGGGGATAGACGATCTGAGAGGAGATCACCGAGAGGGCGCCGCCCACGGCGGCGAGGGCCGCGGCGAGGCAGAAGGCGGCCAGGCGGCGGCGCTCCACGGCCAGGCCGAGGGTGCGGGCGCGCAGGGGGTCCTCGCGGAGGGTGCGCAGGAGCAGGCCGTGGGGGGAGCGCAGGAAGGCGTGGAGGAGCGCGAGCGCCAGCACGGCGATGGCGAGGGCGGCGTAGTAGGCGCTCTG
>DATJVV010000262.1:0-7326 GCA_035501635.1 Solirubrobacteraceae bacterium
ATCCCGTGTCCGTTGTGGCCCCCCAGCACACCCCCAAGCTGCTCACCACCCTGCCCGTGAAGGCCGAGCTGATCGCCTCCCTCGGCGTGGCCGAGCTGATCGTGATCCCCTTCGACGCCGCCTTCGCCGCCCGCCCGCCCGAGCGGTTCGTGCAGGAGGTGCTCGTGAGCGCCCTCGCCGCCAGCCGGGTGGCGATCGGCGAGAACTTCCGCTTCGGTTACCGCGCCAAGGGGGACCCGGCGATGCTGAGCGCCGACGAGCGCTTCGCCACCGTCGTTCACCCGCTGCTGGAACTGGACGGCGAAGTGGTCTCCTCAAGCCACATCCGCGGCCTCGTGCTCGCCGGCGAGGTGGACCAGGCCGCCCGCTTCCTGGGCGCTCCCTTCCAGCTTCGCGGCGAGGTGGTCCACGGCGACGAGCGCGGCCGCCGGCTGGGCTTTCCCACCGCCAACCTCATACCCGAGGAGGCCCTCGCCTGCCCCGGCCACGGCGTGTACGCGTGCCTGGCCAACGAGTCCATCCCAGCCGCCGTGTCCATCGGCGTGCGCCCCACCTTCGCCACCGGCCGCGGCGAGCTGATCGAGGCCCACCTGATCGACTTTCAGGGCGATCTCTACGGCGGCACCCTGCGCCTGGACTTCCTCGCCCGCCTGCGCGGCGAGCGGCGCTTCGAGAGCCCCCAGGCGCTCATCGACCAGATGGACCACGACGTGCGGCGCACCCGCGAGATCGTCGCCGAGCGCTGACCGGGAGGCCTCGCGCCCGGCGCCCGGCGGCCGCCGGGCGGGGGAGGGGAGCCCCCGAGCTGCTACCGTTCCCCAGCCGATGCCCGCCCTCACCACAGAGCGAAAGCGCGAGCTCGCGGCCAGATTCGGCTCGGGCGAGCAGGACACCGGATCCACCAAGGTGCAGATCGCGCTGCTCACCGAGCGCATCAACCATCTCACCGACCATCTCCGCGAGCAGAGGAAGGACCACCACTCCCGTCGCGGACTGCTGATGCTGGTGGGCCGGCGCAGGCGCTTCCTGGACTATCTCCAGCGCCGCGACCTCGAGGGCTATCGCGAGCTCATCAAAGAGCTCGGCCTCAGAAAGTAAGACGGCGCGCGATGTCCCTCGCGGTGCCGGCCTGAGCTCCGCGCGCCGCACCTGAGCTCCGCGCGCCGGCCAGCGACTGCCGGTCCGCTAAGCTCCGCTCGTTCGGATCAAAGAGAAAAGAAAACGATCCGCCTGGGGTCGCGCGACCCCCTGAGCCGACGGGCGGAAAAGGAAGGCAGAGCATATGAGCAGCAACGACGCCGTCACACGGGTCTCCGTGGAGATCGCCGGTTCCGAGATCTCCTTCGAGACGGGCAAGATGGCAAAGCAGGCCTCGGGCGCGGTCGTGGTGCGCCAGGGCGACACCATGGTCCTCGCCACCGCCGTCGCGGGAGCGCTGCGCGACATCGACTTCATGCCCCTCACCGTGGACGTGGAGGAGCGCATGTACGCCACCGGCAAGATCCCCGGCTCCTTCTTCAAGCGCGAGGGACGTCCCGGCGAGAAGGCCACCCTCACCGCCCGCATGATCGACCGGCCGCTGCGCCCCCTGTTCCCCAAGGACTGGCGCTACGACACCCAGCTGGTGGCCATCCCGCTGTCGATCGACCACGTGCACCCCTACGACATCCTCGCCATGAACGGCGCCTCCGCGGCGGTGATGATCTCCGACATTCCCTTCCCCTCGCCCGTGGGCGCCGTGCGCATCGGCAAGATCGACGGCAACTTCGTGGTCAACCCCCGCGAGGAGGACCTGCTGCCCGACGCCGAGAACGCCTCCGACCTGGACCTGATCGTGGCGGGCACCGAAGACGCCATCCTGATGGTGGAGGCCGGCGCCAACGAGATCCCCGAGGCGGAGATCCTCGACGCCCTCGACATCGCCCACGCGGCCATCAAGAAGCTCTGCGCCGCTCAGCGCGAGCTGGCCGAGAAGGCCGGCAGGGCCAAGAAAGAGGTCGCCCCCATCGCCGTCGACGAGACCCTGCTGGCGGAGGTTCGCGCCTCCCACGGCGCCGCCCTGGACGAGGCCACCCAGGTGGAGGACAAGCTCGAGCGCCAGGACGCCACCAGGGCCGTCGAGGCCGCCATCCTCGAGCGCTACGCCCCGCCCGCGCCGGAGGGCGCCTCCGAGGAGCAGCTGCTGGCCGCCCGCGGGCGCCGCGCCGCCGCCCAGCTGGTGTTCGACAAGCTCGAGAAGTCCATCGTCCGCGAGCGCATCGCCGTGCACAAGAAGCGTCCCGACGGGCGCGCGGAGAACGAGATCCGCGACATCGCCATCGAGGTTGGCGTCACCCCCCGCACCCACGGCTCGGCGCTGTTCACCCGCGGGCAGACCCAGGCCCTGAGCGTCGCCGCGCTGGGCACCCTCAAGGAGGAGATGCGCCTGGACACGCTCGGCCTGGAGACCAAAAAGTACTACTGGCACCACTACAACTTCCCGCCCTTCTCGGTGGGGGAGGCCGGGCGGATGGGCGGCGTCAAACGCCGTGACGTCGGCCACGGGGCCCTCGCCGAGCGCGCGCTCGCGCCGATGGTGCCCTCGATCGAGGACTTCCCCTACACCATCCGGGTGGTCTCGGACATCCTGGAGTCAAACGGCTCCTCCTCGATGGCCTCCGTGTGCGGCTCCTCGCTCTCGCTGATGGACGCCGGCGTGCCCATCAAGCGGCCCGTGGCGGGCATCGCCATGGGCCTCATCAAGGAGGGTGAGGACTACATCGTCCTCACCGACATCGCCGGCGTGGAGGACCATCTTGGCGACATGGACTTCAAGGTCGCCGGCACCGATCGGGGCATCACCGCCCTGCAGATGGACATCAAGATCTCGGGCGTCACCTTCGAGATCCTGCGCGACGCCCTCGCCCAGGCCAGGGAGGCGCGCACGTTCATCCTCGGCAAGATGGCCGACGTGATCACCGGCCCGCGCGAGCAGCTCTCGCAGTTCGCACCCCGCATCCAGACGATCCAGATCGACCCCTCCCAGATCGGCATGCTGATCGGCAAGGGCGGCGAAACGATCCGCGCCCTCTCGGAGGAGTTCGAGTCCCAGATCGACGTCAACGACGACGGCCAGGTGCTGATCTACTCCGCCAACGGAGACCTCGCGGACGCGCTGATGGAGCGCATCACGATGATGATGAAGGAGGTCGAGGTGGGCGACGAATACCTCGGCAAGGTCGTCAAGACCACCACCTTCGGCGCGTTCATCGAGCTCACCAAGGGCACCGACGGGCTGCTTCACATCTCCAACGTCTCACCCGGCGAACGCGTGCAGACCGTGGAGGACGTGCTCAACAAGGGCGATGAGATCAACGTGCGCGTGGTCGAGGTGGACCGCGAGCGCGGCCGCATCGGCCTGCGCCTCACCGAGGATCCCGAGATCGCCGGCAAGTCAGTCGAGGAGCTCGCCACCGTGGGCTCCGGCGGCGGCGGAGGTGGCGGCGGGCGCGGTCCACGCGACGGCGGCGGCTCTCGCGGGGGCGGCAACGGCCGCGGATCGCGGGGACGGGGCTCGGACGGAGAGCGCGGCTCGGGACGCCCCCGCCACGGCTCGGGGCGCGAGCGCGATCGTGACCGGGATCGGTATTAGGCCAGGTCGGGCGCCGGGGAGCACCGGCGCATCTCCCGCATGGCCCGGGCGGTCCGCCGACTCTCTTCTTACGGGGTGCGTATAGCGATGGTTATACGCATCCTTTGGAGAGTGTCTGTCGGGCGGTCCGTTGACTCTCTTTTTTGGGGGTGCGTATAGCGATGGTTATACGCATCCTTTCGAGAGCGATCGGCGGCGGGCTGTGAGCGAGCATCGCCTCACCACGCTGCCGAGCGGCGTGCGGGTGATCTCCGAGCGGGTGCCCAACGTGCGCTCGGTGGCGCTCGGCTTCTGGATCGCCACGGGCTCGGCGCTGGAGAGCGACGGGCAGGCCGGCATGAGCCACCTGCTCGAGCACATGCTCTTCCGCGGCACCGACCACTTCGGCTCCCAGGAGATCGACGAGATCTTCGACGGCATGGGCGCGGAGATCAACGCGGGCACCGATCGGGAGAGCACCTCCCTGTACACGCGCGTGCTCGATCGTCACCTCGAGCGGGCCTTCGAGGTGGCCGGCGAGATGGTGTGGCGGCCGCTGCTGGAAGACCTGGAGACCGAGCGGGAGGTGGTGCTGGAGGAGATCGCGATGTACGAGGACGACCCCCAGGACCGCGTGTTCGACCTGCTCGGCGAGGCGGTGTTCGGCTCCCACCCGCTCGGGCGCGCCACGATCGGCACCGCCGCTGTTGTGGGCTCGGTCACCGCCGAGCAGCTGCGGGCCTTTCATCGCGAGCGCTACCCGCCCGCGAAGGTGGTGGTGGCTGCCGCCGGCTCGGTGGAGCACGAGGCCCTCGTGGACATGGCCGAACGCGCCCAGGCGTTCGCCGATCCTCAGAGCATGGCCGCTGGAGGCGGCAACAGCAGGAGCGGGCACGCGGGCGAGCTGGCGGAGAGCCGCGGCGAGAACGAGCCCGACTTCGGCGAGCCCACGTTCGAGCGTCGGCTGCGGTTCCTGGCCAAGGACACCGAGCAGTACCACGTGTGCCTGGGCGGTCGTGGCATCTCCCGTCACGACGAGCGGCGCTTCGCCCTGCGGGTGCTCGAAGGGGTGCTCGGCGGCACCTCCTCCTCGCGCCTCTTCCAGGAGGTGCGCGAGCGCCGCGGCCTGGCCTACTCGGTGTTCTGCTTCGCCTCCCAGCACAGGAGCACCGGCGAGGTGGGCGTCTATGTGGGCACCCGCCCGGACAACCTCGCGCACGCGCTCGAGGTGATCGCCGACGAGCTGGCGCGCCTGGTGGAGGACCCCGCGAGCGCGCAGGAGCTCGAACGCTCGCGGGAGAACCTCAAGGGGCGCATCGCCCTCTCGCTGGAGTCCACCGGCTCGCGCATGAACCGCCTCGGCGGCTCGCTGCTGGGGGAGCTGCCGATCCTCTCCGTGGAGGAGATCTTCGCGCGCATCGACGCGGTGAGCATCGAGGACCTGCGGGCGCTCGCGACCGAGCTGTTCGCGCCGGAGGATCTGTCGGTGGCGTGCATCGGGCGCGAGGGCGAGCTGTTCGAGCGCGCGCTCGAGCCGCTGGGAGGCGGCGAGCCGCTGCCGGCGCCGGGAGCCCGGCGGGAGATCGGGGGGCGCGCGTGATTCGCGTGGCCGTGGCGGGAGCGGCGGGACGGATGGGAACCACCGTGTGCGCGGCCGTGGAGGGGGCGCCGGACATGGAGCTCGTGGGGCGCGCCGACCCGCTGCTGAAGGCCACGCTCACGCGGGTGCTCGAGGAGAGCGGTCCCGCGGTGGTGGTGGACTTCACCCAGCCGCACACCGCGCTCGCCAACGCCCTGGAGTGCGTGCGCGCGGGCGTGCACGTGGTGATCGGCACCACCGGCTTCGACGTGAAGGCCCTGGAGGGCGTGCGCGCGCCCGCGGATCGCCCCGCCGCGAACGTGCTGGTGGCGCCCAACTTCGCGATCGGGGCGGTGCTGATGATGCGCTTCGCCGCCGAGGCCGCCCGCCACATGGCGGCCGCGGAGATCGTGGAGCTCCACCACGAGCGCAAGCTCGACGCGCCCAGCGGCACCGCCAAGCGCACCGCCGAGCTGATGGCCAAAGCCAGCGGGGGCCCCGAGCCCGCGATCCACTCCGTGCGCCTGCCCGGCCTCGTGGCCTCCCAGGAGGTGATCCTCGGCGATCTCGCCCAGACGCTCACGATCCGCCACGACACCATCGACCGGGAGTCATTCATGCCCGGCGTGCTGCTGGCGGTCCGCCGGGTGGCCACGCTGGCGCACTCGCCCACCATCGGCCTCGAGAGCCTGCTCTGAGATACTGCGAGCGATGCCAGAACTGAAGCTCGGCGCCATCCTCACGGCCATCGTCACTCCCTTCGACGAGCACGGCCGGGTCAACGCGCAGGCGTTCGTGGCGCTGATGGCCCACCTCGCCGCGCACGGCTCGGACGGCTTCGTGGTCGCCGGCACCACCGGGGAGGCCTCCACGCTCACCGACGAGGAGCACCTCGCGCTGATCGAGCTGGCGGTGCGCGAGCGCCCCTCCGGCGCCACGATCGTGGCGGGCACCGGCACCAACGACACCCGCCACGCCGTCTACCTAACCGAACGCGCCACCGAGCTCGGCGCGGACGCTCAGCTGAGCGTCACCCCCTACTACGTGCGACCAAGCCCGCTGGGGATCGTGCGCCACTACGAAGCGATCGCGGCCGCCACCGACAGGCCGATCCTGCTCTACAACATCCCCGCGCGCACCGGCACCAACATCGGCCCCGAGCTGCTGGCACGGCTCGCCCAGATCGAGCACATCGACGGCGTGAAGCAGTCCAACCCCGACGAGCTGCGGCCGATCGACGGCCTGGAGCTCTACACGGGCGACGACGCCACGTTCGCGCGCACCCTCGACATGGGCGGCGCGGGGGGCATCTCGGTGGCAAGCCACATCGTGGGCGACGAGATGCGCCGCATGGTCGATGAGCCCGAGCGCCGCGCGGAGATCGACGAATACCTGCGAGACGTCTACGAGACCCTGTTCATGACCGCCAGCCCCACCTGCACGAAGGCCGCGCTGAACCTCCTCGGCCTGAACGCGGGCACCACCAGACTGCCGATCGTCGACGCCACCGCGGCCGAGACCGCCGCGGTGCGCGCGATGCTGCAACGTCACGGCCTGCTGGCCGGCGAGAGCGCCGGCGCGGGCGCGCCGCCGAAGCACCAGGCATCATCCACCGCGTGAGCGCCAACCTGCGAGTGCTGCCCCTCGGCGGACTGGGGGAGATCGGCAAGAACATGACCGTCGTCGAGCACGACGGACGCCTTGTGGTGGTGGACGTGGGCCTGCGCTTCCCCACGCCGGAGATGGTGGGCATCGACCTCGTGCTGCCCGACTTCTCCTACCTGCGCGAGCGCGCCCGCGAGATCGAGGCGATCGTGGTCACCCACGGCCACGAGGACCATCTCGGGGCGCTGCCCTGGGTGCTGCGCGATCTGCGCGCCAGCGGCGCCGACCCATGCGTGTACGGCGGGCCGCTCACGCTCGCGATGGCCCGCTCCAAGCTCGAGGAGCACAAGCTCTCGGAGGTGGCGCTGCACGAGGTGCAGGCGGGCGAGGCCCTCGAGCTGGGGCCCTTCGAGCTGGAGATGATCCACATGACCCACTCGATCCCCGACTCCAGCGCCGTGGCCCTCACCACCGACCTCGGCACCGTGCTGATCACCGGCGACTACAAGTTCGACCAGACCCCCGTGGACGG
>DATJVV010000263.1:0-2913 GCA_035501635.1 Solirubrobacteraceae bacterium
GCGACCGCCTACACGCTGCCGGCCGGCCAGAGCCTCACCGGGGGCGCGACCCCGAACGGCCCCGCCGGCGGAGCGCAGAGCGCCTCGGCCGCGGGCTCGGCGCCCGCGAGCACCCCCGCCGTCGTGAGGGTGGCGCCATGAGGGCCTATCTGGACTCTCTGCGCGCGGACCTCGCCGACCGGCGTGTGCTGCCGCTGCTGGTGGCGCTCGGCGTGGCGCTGCTGGCCGCGCTCGCCTACGCGATGCTCGCCGGGCACGGCTCCACCAGCGCTCCGGCCACGTCGGCCGCCACCGCGCCCTCCCCCGGCGCCGCGGGCGGCGGCGCGTCGGTCACGCAGGTGACGCTCGGCGGCAACGAGGCGGTGTCGGAGACGACCAGCGGCGCGCCCCGGGCCCAGACGAACGTGAAAAACCCCTTCAAGCCGCTGCCCGCGCCGAAGGCCAAGGCGAGCTCCAGCGCCGGCTCGGGCGCGAAGTCGGGTGGCGCGAGCTCGACGTCCTCAGGGACGGGTGGAGCCAGCTCCTCCTCCTCCTCCTCCTCCTCCTCCCAGAAGCCCTCCGGCGGCGAAGCGAGCAAGCCGGCGCCCAGCAGGCCCAGGCAGCCCGCTGCGAGCTACACGGTGAGCGTCCAGTTCGGCCCGGCCGCGAGCGGCGGACAGGCGGCGCAGCTGAAGAGCTATGAAAACCTCGCTCCCGCCGCGGCGCTGCCATCGAGCAAGAGCCCCGTGGTGGTGTTCAAGAGCGTCAGCGGCCAGGGCAAGCTGGCGAGGTTCGAACTGGCCGGGGAAGTGCTGGTGCACGGCCCGGCGCGGTGCCTGCCGAGCGCCTTGCGGTGCCTGGCGATCGGCCTCGCGGTGGGCCAGGCCGAGCAGCTCGAATTCCTGCCCGGCGAAGGCTCCGCCGTCACCTACGAACTGAAGCTCACAGGCATCTCCCAGAGCAAGGGCTGAGCGGCCCGCGCACGGCCTCGCGGCGCCGCGCCAAATATGCTGGCTCTCGCATGAGCCTGCGCCTGATAACAGCCGGCGAGTCCCACGGCCCCGGCCTGACCTGCATCGTGGAGGGGCTGCCCGCGGGCCTTGAGCTGACACAGGATGCGCTGAACGAGGACATGGCGCGCCGCCAGCTCGGGCACGGGCGGGGCGGGCGCATGAAGATCGAGCGCGACGCCGCGCAGGTGACGGCGGGGGTGCGCCACGGGCGCACGCTGGGCGGGCCGATCGCGCTGCAGGTAGCCAACCGGGACTTCGCCAACTGGGAGGACCGCATGAACCCCTGGCCGGTGGAGGAGGAGATCGCCGAGGTGCACCTGCCCCGGCCCGGCCACGCCGACCTGGTGGGCACGCAGAAGTACCGGCAGAGCGACGTGCGCAACATCCTCGAGCGGGCCTCGGCGCGGGAGACGGCGGCGCGGGTGGCGGGGGGCGCTCTGTGCAAGGCGTTCCTCGCGGCGCTGGGGGTGCAGGTGCGCTCGCACGTGGTGCAGATCGCCTCGGTGCACGCGCCGGCGCGCGGGGAGCTGAGCCTCGCGGACTTCGAGGGCGTGGACGACTCGCCGGTGCGCTGCCTGGACGCACAGGCGGGCCGGGCGATGGTGGGGGAGATCGACCGGCTGCGCAAGGCCAACGAGTCGCTCGGGGGAGTGTTCGAGGTGGTGGCCTTCGGTCTCGTGCCGGGTCTGGGCTCGCACGTCTCCTGGGAGCAGCGCCTGGACGGGCGCCTGGCGATGGCGATCTGCTCGATCCAGGCGCTCAAGGGCGTCGCGATCGGCGACGGCTTCGGCGTGGCGGGCCTGCCGGGCTCGGAGGCGCACGACGAGATCTTCTACTCCGAGGCCCGCGGCTACTACCGCGAGACCAACCGCGCGGGGGGCCTGGAGGGGGGGATGACCAACGGGCAGCCGCTGGTGGTGCGGGGCGCGATGAAGCCGCTGCCGACGCTGACCAAGCCGCTGCGCTCGGTGGACATCGCCACGCACGCGCCCGCGGAGGCGCTGCGCGAGCGCACCGACTCCTGCACGGTGCCGGCCGCGGGGGTGGTGGGGGAGGCGATGGTGGCGCTGGTGCTGGCGCGGGCCTACCGCGAGAAGTTCGGCGGCGATCACATCGAGGACGTGCGCGGCGCGGTGGCGGCCTACGCGGAGAGGATCGGTTGGCGGGGGTAGCGCTGATCGGCTTCATGGGCGCGGGCAAGTCGACGCTGGCGCGGGAGCTCGGACGGGAGCTGGGGGTGGCGGCGCTGGACAGCGACGCGCTGCTGGAGGAGAGGCTGGGGCACTCGATCGCGCGGGAGTTCGAGCTGCGCGGCGAGGAGTCCTTTCGCGCGGCCGAGCAGGAGCTGGTGTGCGAGCTGCTGGCGGGGGCGGCGGGCGAAGACGCGGGCGGCGGCATCTCGGCGGTGATCGCGCTGGGAGGGGGCAGCGTGCTCTCCGCGCGCGTGCGGGCCGCCCTGGCGGGTCACATGACGGTGTTCGTCGACGTCGACCCGGAGGTGGCGTGGGAGCGCCTGGAGGGCTCGGCGCAGCGTCCGCTCGCGCGCGATCGCGAGTCCTTCCTGGAGCTGGCGGGCGCCCGGCGGGAGCTCTACGAGGAGCTGGCCGACGCGTTCGTGCCGGGCGGGACCGTTGCGGGGGACTCGGCGGCGGTCAGCCAGCGGGCGCTGGCGGCCGTGCGGGCGCTGGGGCGGGCGCCGGTCGGGACGCGGCTGGTGTGGGCCAGCGCGGCCGGGGGCGAGTACCCGGTGCTCGTGGGGCGGGGGCTGCTCGGCGACGAGGGGACGCTCGCGCGGGTGTGGCCGGCGGATCTCGAGCGCTCGCGGGCGTTCTGCGTGAGCGACGAGACGGTGGCGGCGCTCTACGGCGAGCGCCTGGCGGCGCTCGGGGCGCTCGCGGGTTCGTGCTCGATCGGGGCGGGG
>DATJVV010000264.1:0-5461 GCA_035501635.1 Solirubrobacteraceae bacterium
GGAGATGCTACCTCACGGAGAGCGGCGGCGTCAAAGGGACGGGGCTCAGGCGGGTTGGTCGCCGGACGGGTGGAGCGCCTGGCGGGCGGCCTCCAGGCCGGATTGGGGCACGAGCACGTCGCGGGCGCCGGAGGCGAGGAAGTCGGGGACGTCGAATCCGGGGGCGCGACGGGCGAGGCTGGGAATGCCGTGCTCGAGCAGGAGCCCCTGGATGAGCTCGGCCTCGGGCTGGTTCTGGGCGCGGGCGACCTTCACGAGGGCGCCCTCGCTGTACTGGGGCATGACCTTGCGGGCGCGGCTGTGGCGCTCGCCGGTGGGGAGAGGCTCACCGCCCGCGGAGGGGTCTGGCACGAGGGGCATGTGGCAGTGGGGGCAGAAGCGCTCGCCGGCGGCCTGGGTGCGGGCGCAGGTGGGACAGGCGAGGGGCTCTGACGGGTTGACTGGCATGGTTCAGGGCACCTGCAGCTCGACCTCCCGGATGTGGCCGTGATCGATCAGGTAGGAGCGCACCTCGGGGGGGCCTTCCCCGGCGAGACCCACGATGATCCACTCCACGCCCGGCCAGCCGGCGGCGAAGTTGATGTCGGTCTGGGATGGGTAGGGGGGGCTGCGGACGTGGGAGTGGTAGATGGCGCCGATGCGAGCGCCGCGTTCCTCGATGCGGTCGTGCATGGCCAGGAGCTCGGCGGGCTCGATCTCGAACTTCATCGGGCTGAGGTGCTTGTTGGCGGCGGGGTGGACGGCGGTGGCGTGTGTTTGCTCGGGCGGGGCGCCGTCGTCGGGCACGGAGACCACCCCGCAGATCTCGTTGGCGGGATCCTCGAGCACGTGGGCGAGGAGTTCGTCGAGGAGGGCGCGGGAGATGTGCACTGGATGTCGGGGGAGCAGTATCGCGGGCTACCACCAGACGGTGGCGTCGAGGTTCTCGATCTCGTCCACCGGCAGGGTGTAGATGCCGCTCGAGAGGTACTTCCAGCCGTCGTCGGCGACCACGAACACCACGTTTCCCTCCTCGAGCTCGCCGGCGATGCGCACGGCGATGCTGGCGATGGCGCCGCTGGAGACGCCGGCGAAGAGGCCCTCCTCGTCGAGGAGCCTGCGGGTCCAGAGGATGGCGTCGCGGTTGGTGACGAAGATCTTGCGGTCCAGCAGGGAGATGTCGATGATGGGCGGGATGAAGCCGTCGTCGAGGGAGCGCAGGCCCTGGACGGGCTCGCCCTGCATGGGCTCGGCGGCGACTATCTTGACGGCGTCGCCGAAGGTCTCCTTCAGACGGCGGCCGTTGCCCATCAGGGTGCCGCCGGTGCCGAGGCCGGCGACGAAGGCGGAGACCTCGTCGAGCTCCTCGAGGATCTCGAGGGCGGTGCCGTTGTAGTGGGCGTTCGGGTTGGCCTCGTTGCCGTACTGGTAGGGCATGTAGCAGGAGGGGTCGGCGTCGGCGAGCTCGAGGGCCATGGCGACGGCGCCGTTGGAGCCCTTGGAGCCCTCGGAGTAGACGATCTGGGCGCCGTACATCTCCAGCAGGCGGGTGCGCTCGGGGGTGACGTTCTCGGGCATGACCACCTTCAGGGGGTAGCCGCGGCGGGCGCAGATCATGGCCAGGGAGATGCCGGTGTTGCCGGAGGTGGGTTCGAGGATGGTTTGGCCGGGGGCGATGGCGCCTTTCTCCTCGGCGTCTTCGATCAGGGCCCGGGCGACGCGATCCTTGACCGAGCCGGTGGGGTTGCGGGACTCGAGCTTGGCCCAGATGCGCACGCCGGGCTTGGGCGAGAGGCGGGGAAGCTCCACCAGGGGGGTGTTGCCGATCGCCTGCACGATGTCCCCGTAGCGGCCTCCGCAGGGCCGGTTCTGAAGCGGCTGCTGGCTGGCCATTACTTCACGGAATATAGCGTGGCGAGGGGGTTGCGTTCGAGGCGTTAGGATGTGCGGGACGCGATGGGGGGATACGACTTCGACTGGCTTGTGATCGGCTCCGGCTTCGGGGGCAGCGTGTCGGCGCTGCGGTTGCGCGAGAAGGGCTACTCGGTGGGCGTGCTCGAGTGTGGGCGACGCTTCGCGGATCACGAGATGCCCACGTCCACCGCGGACCACCGGCGCTACTCCTGGAACCCGTTCCTGGGCATGAAGGGGATCTTCCGGCTGACGATCTTCAAAGACGTGGCGGTGGTGTCGGGCTGCGGCGTGGGAGGCGGCAGCCTGGGGTACGCGAACACCCTGTACGTGCCGCCGCGGGCCTTCTTCGAGGATCCCCAGTGGGGGGAGATGGAGGATTGGGAGGCGGCGCTGGCGCCGCACTACGCGGAGGCGCAGCGGATGCTCGGGGTGGTGGAGAATCCGCACGAGGATCCCGCCGACCAGCTGCTGCGGGAGCTGGGCGAGGAGCTGGGGGTGGGCGAGAGCTACAAACGGACGCCCGTGGGGGTGTTCTTCGGGGAGCCGGGCAGGACCGTGCCCGACCCCTTCTTCGGCGGCGAGGGCCCGGAGCGAACGGGCTGTCAGCTGTGCGGGCGCTGCATGGTGGGCTGTCCGCACGGCGCCAAGAACACGCTGGTGAAGAACTACCTCTACCTCGCCGAGAAGCGGGGGGCGAGGGTGATGGAGCAGCGGACGGTGGTGGATGTGCGGCCGCTGGGCGACGGCGGCGGGGAGGCGGGCTACGAGGTGGAGAGCGTGCGCTCGGGCGCCTGGCTGGCGCGAGATCGCCGGGTGCACCGGGCGCGGGGGGTGGTGGTGGCGGCGGGGCCGCTGGGCACCAACCGGCTGCTGCAGCGCTGCCGTCTGAAGGGATCGCTGGGACTACTCTCGCCGCGGCTGGGAGAGCTGGTGCGCACCAACAGCGAGTCGATCCTCACGGTGACGGTGCCCGAGGACTACCCGGAGGACCTGGTCAAGCGGGTGGCGATCACCTCGTCCATCTACCCGGACGCGAACACGCACATCGAGACCGTGACCTACGGCGAGGCGGGGGACTCGATGCACCGCTTCTACACGCTGCTGGTGGGCGACGGCACGCGGCTGACGCGCCCGCTGAAGCTGCTCAGCCAGATCGCGCTGCACCCCAGGCGGCTGGCCCGGGCGCTGTTTCCCAAGCGCTGGTCCCGGCGCACGATCATCCTGCTGGTGATGCAGACGCTCGACAACGCGATGGCGCTGCGGCCGCGCAAATGGCCCTTCGGCGTCGTGACGCTCACCACCGAACAGGACCCCGAGCGGCCGAACCCCACCTTCATCCCCGTGGCCAACCGGGCGGCGGAATGGTTTGCCGAGCGCACCGGGGGCATGGCCCAGAGCTCGGTGATGGAGGCCCTGTTCAACATCCCCACCACCGCGCACATCCTCGGGGGGGCGGTGATCGGCGCCGATCGCGAGCACGGCGTGGTGGACGCCAGCCAGCGGGTGTTCGGCTACGAGAACCTGCTGGTGTGCGACGGCTCCGCGATCCCCGCGAACGTGGGCGTGAACCCCTCGCTGACGATCACCGCGTTGGCCGAGCACGCCATGAGCCAGGTGCCTCCGGCGGACGGCTCGGCCAGCTCACAGGCCGACGATCGCCAGCCGCTCGCGGCCGCCTAGGACGCTCAGCGCCCGCCGGCCATCGCCGGGAGGATGACGAGCGTGTCCCCCTCCCCCACCGCCGTGTCCAGGCCGTCGAGCACGCGGACGTCCTCGTCGTTGAGGTAGACGTTGACGTAGCGGTTGAGCTGGTGGTCGGCGGAGAAGAGCTGCTCGCGGGTGGCGGGGTGGCTCTCGGCGAGGTCGCGCAGGACCTCCCCCACGTTGGCGCCGGAGGCGTCCACCTGCTTCTCGCCGCCCACGGAGGCGCGCAGCACCGGAGGGATCTTGATCGTGGCCATCAGGGAATGAGTATCAGGACTGGAGCGTCAGCGGCCCGCCGGACCTACCCTGCTGCCGCACAGAAGGCCTCGTAGTCGGGGAACACGCCCATCTCCTCGTCGGAGATCTCCTGGGGGTCGCGGGAGCAGATGGGGCAGTGGGGGTCGCGGTGGACCTTGACCTCGGTGAGGGTGGCGGCGAGGGCGTCGTAGAGGAGCAGGCGGCCGATGGCGGGGTCGCCGATGTCGAGGATCAGCTTGACCACCTCGGTGGCCTGGAGCAGGCCCATGGTGCCGGGGAGCACGCCGAGCACGCCGTTGGCGCCGCAGGAGGGCGCGAGCTCGGCGGGGGGCGGCTCGCGGAAGAGGCAGCGGTAGCAGGGGCCGTCGTAGGGCTTGAACACCGAGAGCTGGCCGTCGAAGCCGAGGATGGAGGCGGAGACCACGGGGGTGCGCAGGCGCACGGTGGCGTCGTTGAGCAGGTAGCGGGTGGGGAAGTTGTCCACGCCGTCCACGATCACGTGCCAGCCCTGGATGATCTCCATGATGTTCTGCGCGTTCAGGCGCACGGGGTACTTGACGACCTTCACGTCGGGGTTGAGCGCGTGGATGGACTCCTCGGCGGAGTCCACCTTGGGGATGCCCACGCGCTGGGTGGAGTGGATCACCTGGCGCTGGAGGTTGGAGAGGTCCACCTCGTCGTCGTCGACGATCCCCAGCGTGCCCACGCCGGCGGCGGCGAGGTAGAGGGCGGTGGGCGAGCCCAGGCCGCCGGCGCCCAGCAGCAGGACCCTGGCGTCCAGCAGCTTCTGCTGGCCATCGGGGCCGATCTCGGGGATGAGCAGGTGGCGGGAGTAGCGGTCGCGCTGCTCGGCGGTGAGGGCCCTGGGCACCACCACCTCGTAGCCGCGGTCCTTCCACAGGGTGATGCCTCCGGTCATCGAGCGCACGTGCTGGTAGCCCATCTCCTCCACGAGCGTTCGGGTGCCGTAGGCGGAGCGGTTGCCGGACTGGCAGTAGAGGATGATCTGGGTGGAGCGATCGGGCACCACGCCCTCGATGCGTGTCTCCAGGTAGCTGCGGGGCACGTGCTTGGCGCCCGGCAGGTGGCCGGCGGCGAACTCCTCGCTCTCGCGGACGTCCACGATGGCCACGCCCTCGTCGATCAGTTCCTTGACCTCGGCGGGGTCAACCTCCTCGATCCTGCTCTTGACCTGTCGCAGCAGCTCTGCGCCTGAGACGCTCATTTCTCAAAACCTCTGAATCATGGTCGGGTTTCAGGGAACTTCACAAAGTATAGCGCCGGAAGGGAGCATCCGAGAGCATCTCGAAGCGGCCGATCTTCTGTGTGCTATGCTGTGGCCATGCGTTTGCACATAAGCCTCGATGACGATCTCATCGAGCAGCTCGACGCGCGCGTGGGCAGACGACGTCGCAGCGCGTTCATCGGCGAGACGGTTCGCCGGGCGCTGGAGGACGAGCGCCGCTGGGAGGACATCGAAGCCGGCCTGGGCGCCCTCGCGGATGGGGAGCACGAGTGGGATGCGGATCCCGCCGGCTGGGTGCGGACGCAGCGGTTCGGCGACCCGAGCCGCGTCGGCTGACCGATTGGCGCTGCTGCTCGACAC
>DATJVV010000265.1:0-6679 GCA_035501635.1 Solirubrobacteraceae bacterium
TCTCGGCGAGCTCCCGCGCGCGCTCCTCCACGGCGCCCGCGAGGGCGAACATCAGCCGCTCGCGCTCCATCGCCGGCGTCGTGGACCAGGTCTCGAAGGCGCCACGCGCGGCCGCCACCGCGGCGTCCACGTCGCGCTCGCCCGCGTGGGGCACCTGGGCGATCTCCCGCCCGCTGGAGGGGTCGAAGGTGGCAAACGTGCGCCCGTCCGCGGCGGCGGGGCGCTCGGCGCCGATCAGCAGGCCGTGGGCGCCCTCCAGGAAGGCCCGCGCGTCCTCGCCGAGCGCATCGGGCAGGGCGATCGATACGGTGCTCATGGCTGCAAGCCTACCGGCTCCTCAGGGCGTGAGCACGACCTTCAGCGCCTCGCGCCGATCGTAGAGCTCATACGCGGCGGGCGCTTCGTCGAGGGCCATGTGGTGGGTCACGAGCGGCGCCGGGTCCAGCAGGCCGGCGCCCACCATCTCCAGCACGCGGTCGACGTGGGCGATCACGTTGGCGAGGCCCGTGCGCAGCGTCAGGCCCTTCAGCCAGGCGAGCCCCAGGGGCACCTCGCCCTTGCCGGCGTAGGCGCCGATGCCCGACACCACGCCCGCGTCGCGGGCGAGGCTCACGGCGAGCGCCAGCGGGCCGGGATCGCCGACGGCGTCCACCACCACGTCCACGCCGAGGCCCTCGGTGGCCGCGCGCACCGTCCGCTTGGGGTCCTCCTCGGTGAGGTGGACGGGGACGGCGCCGAAGCGGCGGGCCATCTCCAGACGGTCGGCGACGGTGTCGATCGCGAACACCTGGGTGGCCCCCGCGGCGCGGGCAACCTGCACGGCGCACAGTCCCACCGGCCCCAGGCCGAGGACGGCGGCGCTGTCGCCCGCGCGCAGGCCCGCGTGGGAGATGGCGTGGTAGCCGGTGCCGAGCACGTCGCCGGCGAACAGCGCCACCTCGTCGGAGATCCCCTCAGGCACGCCGCGGAGCACGAGGTTGGCGTTGGGCACGAGCAGCCGCTCGGCCTGGGCGCCCTGGAGGTCCCCGAGTTTGCTCCCATGGCCGAAGGTGCGCCCGTGCCGGCAGCGGTGGTAGTCCCCGCGGATGCAGGCGCGGCAGGTGCCGCAGGCGGTGTGAAAGCAGCCGAGCACCCGCTCGCCCACGCCGGCGCGCTCGAACTCGGGCCCGGCCGAGAGGACGGTGCCCACGAACTCGTGACCGATCGTGAAGCCACGCTCGACGGGCACGCGCCCGTGGAAGATGTGCAGGTCAGAGCCGCAGATGCCGCTGGCGGTGATCTGCACGATGGCGTCGTCGGGCCGCGTGAGCTCGGGCTCGGGCACGTCTTCGATCCGGACCTCGCCGGGGGCCTGAAAGGTGAGCGCGCGCATCGCAACGGGCACCCTACCTGGCGTATGCTCACGGGCGCAATGTCTGGGGTGTCCAAGGCGGTGCTGATCACCGGCTGCTCGTCCGGCATCGGGCGGGCCACCGCGCTGCGCCTAACAAAGCGCGGCTGGAGCGTCTACGCCACCGCGCGCCGGCCCGAGACCCTGGAGGACCTCGCCCGGGCGGGCTGCCGCACGCTGCGCCTGGACGTCACCGAGGAGTCCTCGATGCGCGAGGCGGTGGCGGAGGTCGAGCGCGAGCACGGCGCGGTGGGGGTGCTCGTCAACAACGCCGGCTACAGCCAGAGCGGGCCCGTGGAGGAGGTGCCACTGCCAGCGCTGCGCCGCCAGTTCGAGACCAACGTGTTCGGCCTGGTGGCCCTCACCCAGATGGCGCTGCCGGCGATGCGCGCCCAGCGCTTCGGCAAGGTCGTCAACGTCAGCTCGATGGGCGGGCGCCTCACCTTCCCCGGGGGCGGCTGCTACCACGCCAGCAAGTACGCGCTGGAGGCGCTCAGCGACGCGCTGCGCTTCGAGGTCGCGGGCTTCGGCGTCGACGTGATCCTGATCGAGCCCGGCCTGATCGTGACCGACTTCGGCAAAGCGGCGGTGGCGAGCATGGACGGCGCGGGCGGGCCGGGCGAGGTGGGCGGCGAGGTGGGCGGGCCCTATGAAAAGTTCGACGCCAAGCTCGCGGCGCTCACGATGGGCGCCTACGAGGGGCCGATGCGCCATCTCGGCGCGGGCCCAGAGGCGGTGGCCAAGGCGATCGAGCGGGCCATCTCGCGGCGGCGCGCGCCCACCCGCGTGCGCGTGACGGCATCGGCGCGCATGGCGATTCTCACCCGCCGCCTCACGCCGGATCGCGTGTGGGACGCGGCCATGCGCGCGCAGTTCCCGCGGCCGCGCTGACGGCAGCCGTGCCGGGCGTCACGCGGCGCTGTCAAATCCCCGTCAGCGAGGCGATCGGGCGGGGGCGGCCGATCTCGTAGCCCTGGGCGTAGTCCACGCCGAAGCGACGCAGCAGCCGCAGGGTGTCGCGATCGCCCACGTACTCGGCGATGGTCCGCTTGCCCATCCCCCGGGCGAGCCCCACGAGGGCCTGCACGACCAGCTGGTCCTTGGGCGAGCGGGGCAGCGAGCGCACGAAGCCGCCGTCGATCTTCAGGTAGTCGAAGGGCAGCGCCTTGAGGTACTGGAAGGAGCCGAAGCCGGCGCCGAAGTCGTCGAGTGCCACGGCGCAGCCCAGCGCGCGCACGTCCGCGCAGAAGGAGCGGGCGAGAGCCATGTTGGTGATGGCGGCCGTCTCGGTGAGCTCGAACACCAGCCGGGAGGGCGCCACGGCGTGGCGGGCGAGGGCGCGGCGGATGTGCTCGAGCATGGTGGCGTCGGTGAGAGACAGGGCGGACAGGTTGATCGCCACACGGGGAGTGTCGGCAAGCGCGGGCGAGGAGCTGGCGAGGAGCTGGGTGACGGTGTCCACCACGTAGCGGTCGATCTCCCGCACGAGCCCGTAGCGCTCGGCCGCGGGCAGGAAGCGTCCGGGAGCGATCGGCGAGGAGGCGGCCTCGTCGGCGAGGCGCACGAGGGCCTCGTAGTGGGCCACGCGGCCCTCGCGCAGGCAGACGATGGGCTGGTAGTGCACCACGAACAGCTCCCGGTCGAGCGCCCGCCGCAGGCGTCCCAGCCACGGACGCCGGTGCAGGCCCGCGGGCGAGGACAGGCGCGCGGCCGTGCCGGCGCGGTAGCGGGCGCCCGGCTGGGGGCGCATCGGCGAGCGCAGCAGCATGCGGGGCGTGGCGTGGCTGAGGGTGCAGGAGACCACCGTGGGCCTAGCTTTCGACAACACCGCCGCCTCACCCTGCGTGGCGCGCCGATTTGGAGCTTTCGGGGCGAAAGCGCGCGGCAAAGCTCATCGAGCCTGCGCATCCCTGCCCAAACTCAGCGGCGCCTGCGCGAATAGGGTCGGCGGGCGCGGTCGGAGACCACCAGCAGCAGCGCGAGGAGCACGAAGTTCATCACCACCGAGGAGCCTCCGTAGGCCACCAGCGGCAGCGTGACGCCGGTGAGGGGGATCACGCGGGTGACGCCGCCGACGATCACGAACACCTGCATCGCCACGATGAACGACAGGCCGGTGGCCAGCAGCTTGGAGAAGGAGTCGCGGGCGAGCATCGCGGTCTTCAGGCCGCGGGCCACGAACAGCAGGTAAACCGCCAGCAGCCCCGCGGCGCCGGCCAGGCCGAGCTCGTTGGTGATGACCGCGTAGATGAGGTCGCTTTCGGGCACCGGCAGGATCGAGCGGCGCACGATGTGGTGGTTGGCCAGTTCCACGGGGTACTGGAGCAGGGACTGGTCGAAGCCCGTGCCCAGCAGGCCGCCGTCAGCCTGGGCGAACAGGGACTGGGCGAGCTGATAGCTGCCGCCTGGCTCCGCGTAGAGGGTGGGGTCCAGCGGGTGTTCCCAGGCGAGCACCCGGGCGTGCACGTGACCCACGTGGCCCGCCACGAACCACGCCCCCAGCGCGAACAGCGCCAGGCCGATCAGCGGGAAGGAGAAACGCCCGGTGGCCACGTACAGGAGCGCGAGGAAGGCGCCGTAGAACATCAGCGAGGTGCCGAGCTCGCGGGTGACCAGCAGGGTGGCCATGGCGGCCCCCCAGATCACGAGCATCGGCCCGAACTGCTTCATCGGTGGCAGGGTGAGACCGAGGAAGCGCCGCCCGGCGGTGACCAGCACCTGACGGTTGTCGCGCAGGTAGCTGGCGAGGAAGATCACGATCGCCACCTTCGCGAGCTCCGCCGGCTGGAAGGACACGCCGCCGAGGTGCACGTCCAGGTAGGCGCCGTTGACCTGCCCGCCGATGCCCGGCAGCCGGGGCAGGATCGTGGCGAGGATGCCCACGGCGGCGATCGTGTAGCGGTAGCGCTCCAGCACCCCCACGCCCTCGCGGCGCAGCGCGAGGATGGTGGCGGCGAACAGGATCAGGCCGATGATCATCCACTGTGCCTGCTGGCGCGCGAGGGTGGGTTCGATGCGGTAGACCATCACGATGCCCACGCTCGCGAGCACCGCGCCGAGCGGGAACAGGTAGGGGTCGGCGTCGGGGAGCGCGAAGCGGATCACCAGATGGCCCGCCACGCACAACGCGAGGAAGAGGGCGCCGTAGGTGAGCGACACGCTGGAGGCGTGGTTGAGGGCCACGTTGGTGGCGGCCCCCCGGGTGCTGTCCTGGGTCTGGATGAAGATCGCGGTGAAGCCCGCCGTCACCAGCAGCGCCGAGGGCAGCAGGCCGAGCAGCTCGCGGTTGCGGGGGCTCAGCACGCGGTCGCCTGGGGGCTGGACATCGGGTCGAGAGTAGCCCGCGAGGCGGCGTGGCACGCCGAGACGACCGCTAGGCTTGACGCACGGCCGCCGCCGGGCGGCGGCCAACGCCCGGCCCGAGTCGATGAGCGGCCTTCCCTTCACATCCCACGAGGACGAGCGGCCGCCCGCCCCCGGCTGGAGCATGTCCAAGCGCTTCGCGATCGCGGCCGTGGCGATCGTGCTGCTCAGCGGCGGGGCCACCGCCACGGTGGCGCTGAACCGCATCACGGGCATCGCCGAAGAGGTCTTCCCCAGGCTCAGCCAGATCAACGCGCCCAAGGGGGTGGTGACGGCCGAATACAACGGCGGCCCCCAGACCTTCCTTATCCTCGGCTCCGACCGGCGAGTCGGCGCCAAGGACAGCTATGACCGCGAAAACCCGCCCCACAGCGACACCATCCTGCTGGTTCGCTTCGACCCCGAACAGGGACAGACCTCGGTGCTGTCGATCCCCCGGGACCTGATGGTGAACATCGAGACCCGCAACGGGCAGAGCTATCCGCAGGAAAAGATCAACGCGGCCTACACCATCGGCAACAAGCTCGGGGCCACCCAGGGCGGGATGGTGCTGGCGGCGGAAACGATCGAGCGGGAAGTGTTCCCGGGCCTGGAGCTCAACGGCATCGTGGACGTGAGCTTCAAGGGGTTCATCAAAGTGGTGGACACCCTGGGCTGCGCCTACGTGAACGTGGACCACCACTACTACAACCAGAACCTCGGCTCCACCGAAACCAACTACACGAGCATCGACATCCAGCCCGGCTACCAGAAGCTCTGCTACGAAAACGCGCTCGACTACGTGCGCTACCGGCACACCGATTCGGACTTCGTGCGTGTGGCCCGCCAGCAGGACTTCCTGCGCGACCTGCGCGAGCAGATCTCACCGGGCAACGAGCTCGGCCAGATCGACACGGTGGCCAAAGCGGTGGGACACGCGATCGCCACCACCTTCCACGCCTCCGCGGGCGAGCTGATCGAACTCGCCAAGCTGATCGCCTTCTCCCAGGGTAAGCCCCTGCGCCAGGTGAAATTCAAGACCAGCAACGACGCCTTCGCGGGCCCCCACGGCGGCTCCTATGTGACCTCCACCCCCGAGCTGGAGCACCAGACCCTCGAGGAATTCCTGCATGGCCACGAGAAGCTCCACCTGCCCGCGAGCCCCCGTGCGCCTCACGCCCACCACAGCTCACATCGCTCCTCCCACAGCGCGTCCTCACGCTCGCTCGGCCTCTACCACACCTCCTCCGCGGGCGAGAACGAAGCCGTGAAAGCCTCCGTGAACGTGCCCTTCCCGGTGCTCTACCCGTCGCTGCAGACCGGCGCGGCCCAGCAGCAGCAGGTGCGCGCCTACGCGTTGCGCGACCAGCAGAACAACCTGCGCCACGCCTACGTGGTGGTGTGGCAGCAGAGCCCCATCGGCGGCTACTACGACTTCGAGGGCACCAACTGGCCCAATCCGCCGCTGTTCGCCCACGCCAGCACCCACGTGATCGACGGCCGGGAATACTGGTTCGTGGACGACGGCGCCCACATCCACGTGATCGGCTGGCGCACCCACGACATCGTGTACTGGCTCACGAACACGCTGCTGGAGGAACTCTCGAACCGGCAGATGCTCGCGCTCGCCAAATCGGCCGAGCCGCTGCACTGAACCTGCTCAGCGGGCGCCGTCCAGGGCGGCGTTCACGAGCGCGTCCGCCTGGGCGTTCTCGGCCCGGGGCACCGTGCGCACGCGCCAGCGCTCGAAGCCCCGCAGGGCGGCCATCGCGTCGAGATAGAGCGGGCGCATCTCCGGATGCTTGACCTTGTACTGGCCGTTCACCTGCTTGGCGATGAGCTCGGAGTCGCCCACCACCTCCACCTCGCTGACGCCGAGCTCGCGCGCGCGCGCGAGGCCGAGCAGCAGCGCCCGGTACTCGGCCACGTTGTTGGTGGTCTGGCCCA